>CAMATG010000810.1 GCA_945860645.1 Candidatus Sulfopaludibacter sp. SbA3
ATCGCGCTACTCAAAACTCTTTCGCATCCGGAAACCAACGGCAATCAACACCACTCCCGACATCAGGTGAAAGAAGCGCTCCGGCACCGGATCAATCGACTGGTGAAGAATCCGGGCCACGGTCTCGAACATTAAAGCCAGAGAATTACCCATATGGTGCGGCCCTCACTGTTCTTTTGCATACCTCAAGATAGAAGAGAAACCGAGGCCGCACCATGGCAACTCCGTACCGCTACCCGACCCAGTGCAGGCCCGACTCGATACTCCAACCAAAGTACTAATGGCCTGAATACATTAAGGATCTGCGATATAATCTGGCAAGTCTTCCCGCTTTGCGGGAACCTCAATCGCTTTGGAGTCCAAATGAACCGCCTGATTTTGCAGCGTGCTTTGTTAGCATGCGTATTAGCCGGTGCCGCCGTGTCTGCGCAGGAAGTCCGCGCCAGCCTCTCCGGCATCGTCACTGACCCCTCCGGCGCCCCTATCCCGGGAGCCCAGGTCACCGTCACCAACATCGCGAAAAACACCAAAATCGCCACGACCACCAATGATGGTGGCCTTTACAGCACCCCACTCCTCGAACCCGCCGCGTACAATATCACCTTCGAAAAAGATGGTTTCCGCCGCGTCGTTCGGGACAAGGTCGTCCTTCAGTCGCTCGATAAAGCCCGCCTCGACGTGCAGCTCCAGGTCGGCGCCGTGTCCGACTCGATCACCGTCGACGCCACCATCTCTCAGTTGCAGACCGAGACCGCCAATCGCGATACGTCGCTGAATACGCAACTCCTCGCCAACCTTCCCACGCAGGGCCGCAACCCTTTCCAGATCGCCTGGGCCGCGCCCGGTGTCTTCAAGGCCGGCGGCTGGCGCTACCTGCGCTCCTTCGACATCGGCGGCACCACCGGTTTTTCCGTCAACGGCGGCCGGTCGGGTGAAAACGAAGTGCTGCTCGACGGCATGTCGAACGTACGTTCCTCCCGCACTGTGATGCACGTTCCCACGATGGAGTCCATTCAGGAATTCAAAGTGCTGACGAACACCTACGACTCCCAGTACGGCCGCACCGGCGGTGGCATCGTCACGATGGTCACTAAGTCGGGAACGAATCAACTCCATGGAAATCTGTTCGAGCACTTCCAGGCCGAGAACCTGAACGCGAATCAGACCGAACTCAACGCCGCGGGAATCAAGAAATCGCCGCAGAATATCAACGCGTACGGCTTCTTCCTCTCCGGTCCGATCTTCGTTCCGAAGGTTTTCGACGGCCGCAACAAACTCTTCTGGACGCTCTCTCATGAATCCATGCGCCAGCGCTCCGCGGATCCAGGCGTGCAGACAGTCGCCCCGAATGAATGGCGCAATGGCAACTTTTCCACCCGCCGCAATGCGCAGAACGCGCTTGTAGAGATCTATGACCCCCTCACGACGCAAACCAATGCGACGCGGACGCCCTTTCCCGGCAACATCATTCCGGCCAACCGCATCAGCCCCATCGCGGCAGCAGCATTGAAGTTTGTGCCCGGGCCGACGTCGGCCGGCGTTGGGCCTGCCCAGGTTCAGAACTATCCCTTCCCTTCCCGTTGGGTCGCTGACATGTTTCAGTGGGGCGGCCGTCTTGACTATCAAGTCAACGCGAAGAACAACACGAACTTCCGCTACGGTCAGAACCCTTTTGCCGAATACCGCGGCCTGGTCTACATCCAGAATGTCGCCGATGTGAATCCTGCTGAACCCACTGGCAACGCGCCGCTCAATCGGAACGGACGGACCATTGGCTTTAACTGGACCTCCACGCTGACTCCGACGACCACCTTCGATCTCCGCCTCGGCCTCAATCGCTGGGAAGAGTCCTCCGGTAGTTCCTATGGCAATGGCTACGATCCCCGTCAACTCGGCTTCGACAGCAACCTTGTCAGCCAGTACACCAAACTCGCCTTCCCCCGCTTCGATTTCGGAACTACGTATGCGCCGATCGGGTCCAACTCCGTCGCCAACTCCGGCAACTTTGACACCTACACCATTCAGCCGAACGTCAATAAGGTCATCGGCCGTCACTTCATCAAGTTCGGTGTCGAAGCACGGCGTTATAACAATAACAACGTCAACCCGGGCGTCTCCTCCGGCCAGTTCAACTTTGGCCGCAACTGGACACAGCGGCTCGCCACTCAGGCCGACGCCACCTCCGGTGACGAATTCGCAACGTTCCTTCTCGGCTACCCCAGCTCGGCCTTTGTGGACCGCAACATTGACCCCGCGTTCTACAACTACTTCTACGCCGGCTTCTTCCAGGACGACTTCAAAATCACCAATCGGCTGACGTTGAACCTCGGCCTTCGCTGGGACTATGAATCGCCCTCGCGCGAACGCTTCGACCGCATGGTGCAGTCGCTCGACTTCGCCGCCGCCAGCCCCATCGCCGCCCAGGCCACCGGCCTGAACCTCAAAGGCGCGGTGCGGTTCGCGAATGTCAGCGGCACTCCCCGCGGCTCCTTCAATCCGGATAAGAACAACTTCGCGCCTCGCATCGGCTTCGCCTATCGGCCCGCCGATAAGTGGGTGATCCGCGGTGGCTATGGCCTCTTCTACCTCGGACAAAGCGCCACCGGCTCCAATCAGGGTTTCAGCCAGCGCACGAATGCCGTCGTCACCGTCGACAACCTGACGCCCGCTGTCACGCTTGCCAACCCCTTCGCCAATCAGGTCGGCGGCCGTCTGCTGGCCGCTGTCGGTAGCTCCCAAGGCCCCGCCAGCTTCCTCGGTCAAGGCCTCGGCGTCAACTGGCAGGATCGGCCTCTGCCTTACTCCCATCAGTACTCGATCGACATTCAGCGGGAATTCGGCGGCGGCGTGCTTATTGAAGCCGCTTACGTCGGCAATCAGACAATGAAACTACCCATCAACTCGAACGCCAACTACATCCCGGCGAACGAATTGGGCCGTCGCACCTCCACCGGCGCGATCGACAACGCCTACTACAACACGCAGGTCCCGAACCCCATGCGTGGGCTGATCCCGGACAATGCCGCCCTCAACGGCGCCACCATCACCCGGCAGACCCTGCTCTTCACCTTCCCGCAGTACACGCCGCTTTCTATCAACAATGTGCCCATCGGAAAGCAGCGCTACGACAGCTTCCAGTTGAAGGCCTCCAAGCGCTTCAGCGCCGGCCTCACCTTCCTGGCAAGCTTCACTGGCGC
>CAMATG010000811.1 GCA_945860645.1 Candidatus Sulfopaludibacter sp. SbA3
AATCGCAGCACCCCCGCCGGCGTAAACTGACACCCCTGCGTCCCCGCCACCAGAGCCATCAAATTCTCCGGACTGATCCGCGCCTCCGGGTGAATTTTAATGTTGAAAAAGCCCTGCCGCCGGTCGATCGACTCAATCCCCAACCGCTGCGCAATCGCCCGCAACAGCGAGAATTCCGCCAGGTGCCGCACCATCTCCGGCACCGGCCCGTAGCGATCCGTCAGCTCGTCGATCACCCTCTGCTGCTCGCTCACATTCTCCACGCCGGCCAGTTTCTTGTACGCGCGCAGCCGCTGATGCTCCTCGCCGATATACGTATTCGGAATGCGAATATCCACGCCCAGCGTGATCGTCGAATGGATCTCCGGCGGCACATCCTCGCCCTTCAACTCGCGCACCATATCGTCCAGCAGTTTCAAATACGTGTCGAACCCGACGCTCTCAATGTGCCCGTGCTGCTCCCCGCCCAACAGGTTCCCGCACCCGCGCAACTCCAAATCCAGCGCCGCAATCTTGAACCCCGCGCCCAGGTCGCTGAACTCGCGCAACGCCGCCAGCCGCTTCCGCGCCACGTCCGATAAATCCGCGTTCGGCGGCACCAGCAAATACGCATACGCCCGCCGGTTAGACCGCCCCACACGCCCGCGCAACTGGTACAACTCCGACAACCCGTGCCGCTCAGCGTTCTCGATGATAATCGTGTTCGCCAGCGGAATGTCCAACCCGTTTTCCACGATCGTCGTGCAAACAAACACGTCGTACTCGCGCTTCATGAAGCCCAACAGCACGCGTTCCAACTCGGCCTCCGGCAACTGCCCGTGCCCCACGCCCACCCGCACATTCGGCATCGCGTTCTGCAGCCACATCGCCCGGTTGTAGATCGTCTCCACGCGGTTGTGCACAAAGTACACCTGCCCCCCGCGCAGCACTTCGGTCTCAATCGCCGCCCGCACCATGTCTTCGTTGAAATGCGCCACCGTGGTCTGCACTGCCAGCCGGTCCTTCGGCGGCGTCTCAATCACGGACAGGTCCCGCAGCCCCAGCATCGACATGTGCATGGTGCGCGGAATCGGCGTGGCCGACATCGTCAACACGTCAATGTTCTTCCGGACGTCCTTCAGCCGCTCCTTGTGCCGCACGCCAAACCGCTGCTCTTCATCCACCACCAACAGCCCTAAATCGGAGTACTCAATGTCCTTCGATAAGATGCGATGTGTCCCGATGACGATGTCCACCTTGCCGAATTTCAAGTCCTCCAGCACCTGCTTCGTCTCCGCCGCCGAACGGAACCGGCTAAGCATTTCAATCCGCACCGGGAAGCTCGCAAACCGCCGTTTGAACGATTCGAAATGCTGGAAACAAAGCACCGTCGTCGGCGTCAAAACCGCCACCTGCTTGCCATCGCCCAGCGCCTTGAACGCCGCACGCATTGCCACTTCCGTCTTGCCGAAACCCACGTCGCCGCACAGCAGCCGGTCCATCGGCTGCGCCCGCTCCATGTCCCGTTTAATCTCGGAAACGGCCTGCAGCTGGTCCTTCGTCGCCCCGTACTCAAACGCGTCCTCGAACTCGCGCTGCCAGTTGGAATCGGGTGAATACGCAAACCCTTCCGCCATCTTCCGCGCCGCGTAGAGCTTCAAAAGCTCCTCGGCCATGTCGCGCATCTTGGCCTTCACGCGGGACTTGGTCTTGCTCCAAGTCACCCCGCCCAGCCGGTCCACCGATGGCTTCTGCTCGCCCGCGCCCCGGTACTTCTGCACCAGGTCCAGCCGCGTCATCGGCACGTAGAGCCGCGACTCGCCCGCGTACTCCAACAACAGGAAATCGCCCTTCTCGCCGTCCCCCTGCGCCAGTTCTTTAATGCCCAGGAACTTGCCCACGCCGTGCGTCACGTGCACGATGTAGTCGCCCGGTTTCAGGTCCGAAATGTCGGCCGCGAACGCCGCCGCCGCGCCGTGGTTGATCGCCGGCGACACCGCCAAATCCGAAGGATCAAACAGATCCTCGCTGCCGATAACGGTGACCTTCGCGTCCAAAAAAGTCGTCCCGCGCCGGATCAATCCCCGCGCCAGCATCGTACTCGCTGACGACCCGAACACCCGCGCCCTCTCCGCCAAATACTGCGACGGATGATCCCCCGGATCGAGCGCTAACTGGAACGGAATCTGATACTCGTGCAGAATGTCGGCCAGCCGCTCCACCTCGCCCACCGCCGGCGCAAAGTACACCACCCGGTGCCCGCTTTCGATCAGGTTCCGCGTCTCGCCCACCGCCGCCTGCAAGTCCCCGTGGAAGGCCACCGACGGCCGCGTCGAAATATACGCCGCTGGTGCCGCCCCCGATTCCCCGATCATTTCCAACTGCCGCAAACTCAGCGTCTTGCGGTTCTCCATCCACCGCGCCCACTCCTCCATCGACGCATACACCGCCGCGTTCGGCACCGTCTCCTCGCGCACGTTTTCGTTCAGCCGTTTCCAAAACCGTTCAGCCGCGCTACGGATCTGCTCCGGCTCGTCCATCACCACCAGCGCGTCCATCTGCAGGTCGAACAGCGTGCTCTCCCGCGGCTCCTGCAACACCCGCAGAAACTCCCATCCCGTCATCGCATTCGCCGGCACCGCATGCTCCGCCAACGGCAGCACCATCGCGCTCGTCACCTTCAGCACAGACCGCTGCGTCTGCACGTCGAACCGGCGCATCTCCTCGATCGTGTCGCCGAAAAGCTCAATCCGCAGCGGCTGCGTGCTCTCCGCCGGGAAGATGTCGATGATCCCCCCGCGCACCGAAAATTCGCCCACCATCTCCACCGGCTCGCGCTGTTCGTAGCCGATCCGCCGCAGGTGCTCCGCCAGGTCGTCCATGGCGATGTCCTCGGTCGTGCGCAACTCCAGCGCCAGATGCTTGTACAGCCCCGGCGCATACGTCCGCGCCAGCGCGCTGCCAATCGGCGTAATCGTAATCGTGGCCCGCCGCGTCGCCAGCCGCCAAAGCCCCACCGCCCGCAGCGCGCTGATTTCGCTATGTGGCGACAACCCCTGCGACGGCAGCACATCAAGCGCCGGAATCATCTGCGGCGGCTCCAGATTCTGGCCGCCCGTCAGAATGTCGAAGAACGTCCTCACCGCTTCCAACAGCAGTTCGGCCTCTTTCGCGCCGTCGGTCACGACGATGATCGCGCGCCCCGTTGCCCGCCACA
>CAMATG010000812.1 GCA_945860645.1 Candidatus Sulfopaludibacter sp. SbA3
GAAGCCGTCCGCTCCGGCCTCAACATAGCCGACCCCGTCACCGCCTCCGAATTCGGCATCATCCGCATCCGCACCGCCAACGGCGCCGAAGGCCTCGGCGAAATCTCCATCACCTTCCCCCGCATCGGCTTCTCCCTCTGCCACGCCGCCCAGCGCATGCTCGCCCCCGCGATCACCGGCATGGACTCGCTCGCCATCCCCGCCGTCCTCGCCGAAATCGACCGCGTCCTCGGCGGTGAACTCAGCGCCCCCTACCTCCGCGCCGCCTTCGAAATGGCCCTGCTCGACCTCACCGGTAAACACTTCGGCCTCCCCGTCTGGGCTCTCCTCGGCGGCCGCATGCGCCAGCGCGCCCCCCTCGCCTGGGGCATCTATCAGAAGTCCCCGGAAGAAATGGCAGCCGACGCCGTCGCCGGTCTCACCGCCGGCTTCCACGCCATCAAGCTCAAAGTCGGCCGCAAACTCGAAGACGATCTCGCCGCCGTCCAAGCCGTCGCCAACGCCGTGCCCATCCCCCTCCGCCTCGACGCCAACATGGCCTGGCCCAACGTCCCCGAAGCCGCCCGCGCCATGCGCGCCCTCGCCGCCGTCGCCCGCGTCGAGTGGTTCGAACAGCCCCTCGCCAAACGCAACCTCGAAGGCCTCCGCGCCCTCCGCCACCAAACCGGCCTGCCCGTCATGGCCGACGAAAGCTGCCACACCCTCCGCGACGCCTACGACCTCGCCCGCGCCGAAGCCGCCGACGTCTGGAACGTCTACGTCGCCGAAGCCGGTGGCCTCCGCGCCGCCGCCGAAATCTTCGCGCTCGGCACAGCTGTCGGCGTGCCCTGCATCCTCGGCAGCCAGGCCGAAATGGGCATCGCCACCGCCGCCTGCGCCCACCTCGCGGTGGCCCTCCCGCAACTCCCCTACGCCATCGAAACCTTCGGCCCCCTGCGCTACCAACGCGACATCGTCGCCACGCCCGGCATGATCGAGGGCGGCTGGCTCACCCCGCCCGAAGGCCCCGGCCTCGGCGTTACGCTGGATTGGGACGCCGTCAACGAAATGAAGGAGCAGCTATGAGCGAACGCAAAATGATCGACTGCCACACGCACCTCATGTGGTACCCGGACCACATCAGCGAGCAGTACGCCGAAGAGGCCCTCGCCTCCAAGCTCGTCAAACTGAAGCGCAGCGGCGGCCTCGCCTACTCAGCCAACCTCGACAAACACGTCTACGACTCCACCCCCGAAAGCCACCTGAAGGCCTCCGAAGGCATGTCCCACGTCGTCGTCTTCGGCCTGCAAGCCAAGGCCAGCGGGCTCGACATCCCCAACGAAGTCATCGCCGACTACGTCGCCCAGCACCCCGGCCGCATGGAAGGCTGGGCCTCCGTCGACCCCACCCGCCCCGACTGCATCGAACACCTCGAATACTGCGTCAACACCCTCAAACTCAAAGGTCTCAAACTAGGCCCCGTCTACCAGCACTTCGATCCGCAGGACCGCAAACACTGGCCCTTCTTCAAACGCGTCGAACAACTCGGCCTCCCCACCATGTGGCACCAAGGCACAACGTTCCCCTCCGCCGCCAAGCTCAAATGGGGCCTCCCCCTCCAACTCGAAGACCTCGCCATGGACTTCCCCGCAATGAAGATGATCGTCGCCCACCTCGGCCACCCGTGGGAAACGGATCTGATCGTCCTCATCCGCAAATGCCCCAACATGTACGCCGACATCAGCGCCGTCCACTACCGCCCCTGGCGCTACTGGCAGGCCATGGTGACCGCCATGGAGTACGGCGTCGAACACAAAATCCTCCCCGGTTCCGACTTCCCCTCCGGCACCATGGCCAACATCATCGCCGGCCTCCGCAACGTCAACAAAGTCGTCGAAGGCACCAACCTCCCCAAAATCCCCGACGAAGTGCAAGACATGATCCTCTACGAAAACTGGAAGGACTTCTTCCCACAGTGGGCGTGAGGGGCGTCCCCAAGCCTACTCAACGTCTCGGCCGCGTTAAGTCAATGACGCCAGCCCAAGGTCCTGATACCATCGTCTAGCCATTTCGACAGATCGCGCTCCAAGGAAATCGACGAGAGCAAAATGGCCAACGTGAACGCGAGTGTACCCAGCCTTTGGTCAGTAGCAACCGGGGTCAAAAATGAAACATCTGTTCAGGGCTTTAGCTGCCGATTCTTGCCCCCTGAGGGCGGCTTGTTCCAGTTTGGCGGTGGCGGATGGCGAAACCCATCCGTCCCGCGTGAGCCGGAAAGTCTCTTCGTGGGGGAAGGTCTTCTTCAGATAGATCTGCTTGAATGCGTCCGGAGTGGGGTTGGAGAGCCAACTATTTCGAGCCCAGTAGCTACTCAGACCCTGGAACCGGCAAGAATACAATCCGGGTTCAGCAGAACGGCAGTTCACTTGAGAAACTTCGGCCAGCTCGAAATAGCCTGCGATCCCGTCGAAAATACGCAGCCTGATGCGTGTGAACGTGGGGGAATCGATCCGCTGGGGTGCCGCGACCGCGCGTAACATCGCCAGCCGGATTTCTCCCGGAGTGGGCGCAGGATAGTTGTCCGGCACGCTCACGATTCCGGCGGCATTGCTGAGCGCTCGCTCTTGGAGACAAAATCGAGATCGAACTCGTCAATTACTTGCTTCCTCCGCTCATCCACCGCCGCTAGGAGCCGCTGCCCCTCGGGTATATTCTCATCAAACTCAGGGATCAGGGACCCGGATCGCCACCGATTCCGATCGACCGCGTCCAAGGATTTTGCTTTCGCCAAAGTGGCCAATAGTGCGCCTGTCGATGCCGCCAGAATGGCCGGGCGCTTTTGCCCGAGTTGGGCAAGCAGTTCCCGGGCACGAGCATCGGCTGGATTGAGTCCGATCGTTCCCCTCGTAATCTCGTCATAGATCCTCCGGCTCTCGCCTAACCCCCTCTCGTTTGGCGCAAGCATTTGGATCCGTTGCTCCATCGCTGCCACCTGTGCAGCGATCTTGGGCTGGAGTGCGCGCCTCAGTTCGTCGCGGGCGGCATAGACTTGTGCTTCGCCGAGGAAGGTAAACCGCGAAATTGTATTGCGCCAGTGCCCCTCCGCCACCGTGACCGAAGAAAGGCTGACGAGTGAGTCGACGTACTGTCGCAACTCCGGCGCGAGCTTCACGTTGGATTGCGACGTGCGACGTTCGGGTTCGGCCCGCT
>CAMATG010000813.1 GCA_945860645.1 Candidatus Sulfopaludibacter sp. SbA3
TCCCCTACACCCTCTACTTCGTAGTCGATGGGGAGTCAGTGATTGTGATTACCTGTTTCCACGCAAGCCGGGATCCAATGCGCTGGCAAGAGCGCGTCTGATGGCAGCGGCACGGAGTCCCAATGGGAAGCGACGGGGCATAGCACCTCCCCGGAATCGTGAGTCACAACACTTGAAAATAATCCTAACCCACACCCCCTCAACCAGATACAGCCATTCCGTCAACCCCGAAAGTTCGTTTTCCCCTTTCCATCTGCTACGAATAGTACAGGAGTCGCCGGTTTCACCCACCCGCGACTCTCCAACAAAACTCGCCTCCCGCCGCCACCTGGCATCGGGAGGCTTTTTTGTTGGCATCTACTCGAAAGGAATCGGCAATGCCTGCCTCCACTGACGAACGCAGCCAGCGCGCCCGCATGAACGGCGCCAAATCCACCGGCCCGAAAACCGCCCACGGCCAGTACCGTTGCGAAACCGCCTCCTACAAACACGGCCTCTACGCCGTCCGCGGCTGCATGCTGCCGGGAGAGTCCAACGAGGAGTTCGCCGAACTCCAATCCCAACTCCACGCCTTCTTCCAGCCCATCGGCTACTTCGACCAGGAACTCGTCGAAAAACTGGTCGCCGTCACCTGGGAAGCCCGCCGCCTCGAAGCCAGCAAAAACGACCACGTCCACGACGCCGTTGCCAACGTCGCCAAGGCCAACCCGCGCCTCATCGATCAGGCTAAAAAGAACCTCCTCGCCGAAGCCGACGTCTCCATCCCGGGCGGCAAAATGGTCATGCTCAATGCCCGCCTCGCCCAACTCGCTCGCGAACGGGCCCGGCTCACCAGGGAAATCTGGAATGCCAAAAAGCAAGGTTCTGCTAATAGCGGAGGGTCCCAGATGTCGTTGATAATAAACCGCCGCCAGCATCCGGATCTCCCCGAAACCGCCGACGCCAAACCCGTCGATGGCCACCAGTCCGAAGGCGCCTACACCGTCGAAGCGACCAGCGACCCCCTGCCGCCGCCCTTCACCGCCCCCCCGCCCACCAGCGTGGACGACGGCGCGCCCACCGGTTCCGACGCGCCCGATCTCCCCGCCGTCGCGCCGAATATCAGCACCTGGGCCGCCGAAACCTTCGGCTTCAACCCCGACGAGGTCCAGCGCCGGATCCTCGAGGAAACCAATACACACATACTGGTCCTCGCCCCGCGACAGACCGGGAAGTCCACCGCCGCCGCCGTCCGCGTTCTTTATACAGCGGTCTATAATCAGTGCGCCACCATCCTGCTCGCCAGCGCCAGTGGACGCCAGTCCGGGCAAATCCTCGAAAAAGCCCGCCAATTGGCCCGCCAAATGGGCCTCGACCTCGCCGGCCCGCCGCCAAAGTGCGAAGGCTTCACGCTGCCCAACGGCTCCATCGTCGTCGCCCTGCCCGATAGCGAAGAAACCATCCGCGGCTTCTCCGCCCCGTGCCTGATCGTCGTCGACGAAGCCGCCTTCGCCTCCGACACACTGTTCACGGCGCTCGAACCCATGCTGACTGTCTCCAACGGTACCCTCATGTTACTCAGCACGCCCAACGGGCAGGTTGGTTACTTCTACGAGCAGTGGCACTTACAGGACAATCACTGGACCAATATCTTAGGAACTCTCGAAGACTGTCCCAGAGTGAACACGAAAGCCATTGAAGGCATGCGAAAATCGATGGCCAAGGCCGACTTTGAGCAGGAATTCGAATGCAAGTTCGTCGCCTCCAGCGGCCAGTTCATCAGCGTTGAGACCTTCCGTAAGTGTCTCCGGGACGATATCCCGCCCTTCTGCCCGGGCTGGGATGAAACGGGTTTCTGACATGAGGTTCCCATCCATACTCGAGTACTTCATCGGGCTCGACCTCGCGCGAGCCCGCGACTTTTCCGCGATTGCAGTTGCCGGCCTCTATCACGAAACCCACGGCGACTTCGACCGTGTCCGTTACTGCCAGCCCACGCGGCCGGCGCTCCACCTCGGCGCCTTGCGCCGCATCCCGCTCGGCACGGAGTATATCGAGGTAGTGCAGCAGTTGCGCCGCCTGGTGGAGCGTCTCCGCGCCCAGTATGGGTACGGCCATCCGCTCCCGCGTATTCATGTAGTGCTTGACTCAGCAGGCCCGGGCCACGTCGTGTTGGAACTACTCCGTGCGGAGCAACTGAGCGTCAATTTGGTGCCGGTGTTGATGACTGCGGGCAGTGACGTGGGCCATTCCTCGGGCCGCACGACGGTCCCTCGGAAGGACATTGTCAGTAACATCCGTTATTTACTGGAGACCGAGTTACTGCGGATCGACAAGTCTCTGGCGCACGCCCACATCTTGGAGCGAGAGATCGCCGCGGTCCGTCCCCATGGCGGCCAATATCCGCACGACGATCTGGCGATCGCCGCCGGCCTCGCCACCTGGTACGCCACCCGTATCCACCGCCAACTAATCCGCCCCATCCGCGCCGCCTGAAGACGAAAACCGCAAGGAGCAAGGTAGGAGGAAGGAGGTAGGAGGAAGGAAGAAAGAAGAAACACCCCCACCGGGGACATTCCGGGCAAAACCCCAAAGAGGTTCGGCCCGTAACCCAAACAGCAGGAGTGTCCCCAAGACGCGACACTTCCCGCAAGCCGAGAGAAAAGGTGAAGGAAGTGAGAGGCGGCCAAAGAAACGGGAGAGGGGGAAGGAAGTAAGTGGGGGAATGAAGTAGGAGGGGTGGAGGTAGGAGGAGAGGGAAAAAGAAACAAGACCCCAAAACCCACCGGGGACATTCCGGGCAGAAACCCGAAACCGTTCGGCCCGTAACCCAAACAGCAGGAGTGTCCCCCAAGACGCGACACACCCCGCCGAAGCAAAAGAAAGGTACGAGAAAAGGAGCAACAACCAAACCGCAGGAAAAAGCCCTCAGCCCAACCCGGGACCCCGATCTTGGCACACCAGTCATCGTCGCCGGTCTCAACCAGATCTTTGAAAACTGAATATAAAACCCCGGCGGGCCCCAAAGCAATCAGCCCGAAACCCGCACAACCCGGCCCAACTCCGCCGCCTCATGCGCCGCGATCGTGATCTCATTCACCTTCCAAACATCATCCACCGGCATATCATTCGCCTTCCCCGCAAACGCCGCCTGCAAGAACTCCACGAAAATCTGCCGGTGCTCCGGCATCGCCGTCACTGTCTCCAC
>CAMATG010000814.1 GCA_945860645.1 Candidatus Sulfopaludibacter sp. SbA3
GATGGAGCCGGGGCCGAAGATGATGCTGGGGATGCCGATGCGGCCTAGTTTGCTGGCGTCGGAGCCGAAGGGCACGCCGACGGCGGCGATGGGGCGGCCGAGGTCGACGAGGACGCGTTGGGCGGTGTGGACGACGTCGGCGGTGGTGGCGGTTTCGAGCGGGCTGTCGGCGATGAAGGGGGCTTCGATTTCGGCGCCGAGTTGGGCGGCGAGGTGGGCGTAGCCGTTCCAGATTTGCAGGGGATCTTCGCCGGGGATCAAGCGGCGATCGAGGGTGATTTCGCAGAGGTCGGGGACGAAGTTGACCTGTTCACCGCCGCGGATGAGGCCGATGTTTAAGGTGGCGGGGCCGAGGAGCGGGTGGGTGGCGCGGGCGAGGGTTTTGGCTTGTTGATCGAGGGCCTGGATGACGGTGGCCATGTGGCTGATGGCGTTGACGCCGAGGTGGGGCTTGGCGCTGTGGGCGGCTTTGCCGCGGGTGCGCATGCGCCAGCGGAGGACGCCTTTGGAGGCCGAGACCAGGCGCATTTCGGTGGGTTCGGCGACGATGGCGGCGGCGGCTTCGAGGCCGTCGCAGAGGCGGAGAACGCCGGTGAAGGAGTACTCTTCGTCGACGACGGCGGCGAGCCAGATTTCGCAGGGGGGAGTTTGTCCGGCGGCTTTGATGGTGGCCATGGCGTGCATCATGGCGGCGAGGCCGGCCTTGGTATCGCATGATCCGCGGCCGTAGAGGCGGCCGTCTTCGATTTTGGGTTCGAAGGGCGGGATGTTCATGCCGCTTACCGAAACCGTATCCATGTGGGCTTCGAGGATGACGCGGCGGTTGGGGTTATGGCCGGGGAGGCGGGCGATGACGTTGAAGCGGCCGGGCTGGACTTCCTGGCGGAAGGTTTCGATGTGGTGTTTCGCGAAGAACTGCTCCACGTAGTGGGCCACGGCGGTTTCCGGGACGCCGCCATCGTAGGCGAGGTTGACGCTGGGGATGGCGACGAGGTCGGCGAGGAGGGCGAGGACGTCTAGGTTGTTTTCCATTGGACCTGCTCCAGTTTGCGAAGGAAGATGGCGTAGGCGGCTACGCCTACACCGAGGATAGCGGCGGCGGTCCAAAAGGCGAAGAGGAACGAGCCGGTTTGGGCGACGATGATGCCGGTGACGATGGGGGCGGCGACGCCGCCGAGGTTACCGAAGAAGTTCTGGAAGCCGGTCCAGCGGCCGGCGGCGGTGGGGCCGGCGAGGGTTTGGGTGATGGCCCAGACGTTGGAGCTGTACATGCCGATGGCGGCGCAGGCGAAGGTGATGAGGCCGAGGGAGTGGGCGGCGCTGGTGACCATGGGGGCGGGGAGCATGGCGGCGCCGCAGAGGAGGAGGCCGATGGCGGCGAAGCTCTTGCGGACGGCGCTGGCATTGCGGCCGGAGCGGATGAGGCGATCGCTGAGCCAGCCGGAGATGAGGGAGGACAGGGCCATGGTCCAGAAGGGAATGGAGCCGAGTGTCGCCATTTCGGCCATGGAGAAGCCGCGCTCCTTGATGAGGTAGCTGGGGAGCCAGGTGAGCATGAAGTAGTTGGTGTAGCCGTAGGTCAACATGCCGAGGGAGGTGACCCAGACCTGGCGGTTGGTGAGCATTTCGGACCAGCCGGGGCCGGGGCCGTGGTCGATGCCGTGGGTGTCGTCTTTGGCGGGGACCAGCTTGAGCCAGGGGATGAGCCAGAGGAGGCTGCCGATGCCGATGATGACGAAGACGGCGCGCCAGCCGTAGGCGGCGACGGCGAGGCCGCCGAATAAAGTGCTTAAGCCGGGGCCGGCTTTGGAACCGGCGTCGACCATGGCGTTGGCGAAGCCGCGGCGTTCTTCGGGGAAGGCGCGAACGATGATTTTGCCGCAGGCGGGGTAGGCGACCGATTCACCGAGGCCGAGGATGAAGCGGAAGAGCAGGAGCATGGGCAGGGAGTAGGCGACGCCGACCGCGGCTGTGGCCGCGGACCAGATGAAGAAGCCGATGGCGTAGACCCATTTAACCGGGTACTTATCGACGATGGGGCCGACGATTAATTGGGCCGTGGCGTAGGTCCAGAAGAAGGCGGAGAGGAGGAGGCCGATTTGCTCGGTGGTGAGGCCGAGTTCGGTTTTCATGATGGGGGCGGCGACGGAGAGGGCGCCGCGGTCGATGTAGTTGATGGTGACCGAGAGGACTAGCAGGGCTAGAATCCCGGATCCGCCGCGAGAAGACATTCACAAAGTATACTTGCTGCTTAGCCCTATGATCGACGCCCACGTGCATGTTTGGACGGATGATAAGACCCGGTATCCGCGGGTGGCCAATGAGCGGGACTATCAGCCGGCGCGGTTTACACCGGAGGACTTGTTTGCGCACTCGAAACCGGCTGGGGTTTCGCGGGTGGTTTTGATCCAGATGAGTTTTTATCGCTTCGATAACTCGTACATGTTGGACATGATGAAGAAGTTCCCGAAGGTGTTTGCCGGGGTGGCGGTGGTGGATTCGAAATCGGCGGGTGTGGCGGGGGTGATGAAAGATCTGCGGAAGCAGGGGGTGCGCGGGTTTCGTGTGTTGGCGGGGACGGGGTTGGATTCCGATGTGATGTGGAAGGCGGGGGCGGAGAACGGGCAGGCGATGTGCGCGTTGGTGGGGCCGGAGTCGTTGCCGGTGATTGACCGGATGTGCGCGAAGTTTCCGGAGACGACGGTGGTGATTGATCATCTGGCGCGGATCGGGGCGACGGGAGAGGTGCGGGATGCGGACGTGCGGCTGCTGTGCGGGTTGGCGAAGCACAAGCGGGTGCATGTAAAGGCGTCGGCATTTTATGCGCTGGGTAAGAAGGAGGCACCGTACCGGGATCTGGCGCCGTTGATCCAGCGGGTGTTTGAAGATTATGGGCCGCGGAGGATTATGTGGGCGAGCGATTGTCCGTTCCAGGTGGAGGGCGGGCATACGTATGCGGCGTCGGTCGGGTTGGTGAAGGACGGGCTTCCGTTTTTGCGGAAGGAAGACAAAGAATGGCTGTTGGGGAAGACGGCGGAACAGGTTTTCTGGAGGTGATTATGCGGGGATTGTTGCTATTGGTTTCGGTGGTGGCGCTGGCGGAGGAGCCGCAGCCGCGCGTGGTGACGCCGGGCGGGGAGGGGAAGGCGCCGTCGGACGCTGTGGTGCTGTTTGACGGGACGTCGG
>CAMATG010000815.1 GCA_945860645.1 Candidatus Sulfopaludibacter sp. SbA3
AGCGGCGAGGTATTCAATCGCGGCGGAATCAGCGCCAGGTCGGCAATCTTCTCCATCACCGCAATCTCAAACGCGCGCGTCTGCTCGGGCGTCAGCTCCAACGCCTGTCCGCAAACCATCCCAGCCACCAACAACATGCTACAAACCAGCCGTGTCATGTCAGCCCCTCTCTCCCATCGACGCCGCAATCTGCCCCGCATCTAAACTGAAGAACGGTTCCAACCGGTACATAATCTCCTCCAAGTGGTGCCGCACATGCCGCCGCGTCGCCCGGTCGGCGGCGTCGATATCGCCATCGCAAATGGCCTCCGCCAACACGCCATGCCACTGATACGGCAAGCGGCGGTCCCCAAACAGGCGGTCATAAAACGAGCTGAACACCAGATTCTGATTCTTCTCAATCTGGCGCTCCAGGTACGGGCACGCCGCCCCCTTCGCGATCAGCAAATGAAAATCTTTGTGCTCCAGGCGCAGCTTGTACAGCCGCTCCGGATGCTCCGCACTCTTTTCGTATAACTTATCCAGCTTGCCCGCAAGCATCTTCAGCCGTTCCCGCTCAGCCCCGCGGGCGCGCTCGTTGAACAGCCGCGCCGCCTCCGTCTCCAACGCTTCCCGTACCGTGCAATACCCGCGAATATCCTGCGGCGTCGGGACGCGGACGCGTGTCCCCACCCGCCGGTCGCTCTCCACCAGCCACTCCTGCTCCAACCGCTGCAGCGCCTCGGAGACCGGCAAAACGCTCATCCCCAACTCCCGCGCCACTTCGCGCCGCGAGATCTCCGCGCCCAGCGCCAACGCCCCGCTCAGAATTCGCTCCAGCACATGCCGGTAGGCCACTTCTGTCAGATTCGCACTCGGCGCCGCCATGCGCGCATCCTATCAACTGGCATGTCACAGGCGCAAGTTGTAATATCAACCCATGGCTTTCACCCGCCAATCCCTACTCGCCGGCGACACCCAGCTCGGCACCTGGCTCAACCTCGGCTCCCCCTTCACGCCCGAAATCGCCGGCCTCGCCGGCTTCCACTGGGTCCTGCTCGATCGCGAACATGGCTCCGGCGATGAGAACTCGCTCGCCTTCCAGATCATGGCCGCCCAGTGCGGCAACACCGCCGCCATCGTCCGCGTCTCCGGCGTCAACCCGACCGAAATCAAACGCGCCCTCGACTTCGGCCCCGCGGGCGTCATGGTCCCATCCATCGATACCGTTGACCAGGCCCAACAGGTGATCCGCGCCGTCCGCATTCCCCCGCTCGGCGACCGCGGCGCCGCCTCCTCCACGCGCGCCAGCCGCTACGGCTTCGGCTACCAGCACTACCTGGAAACGGCCAACCAAACACTGGTCACCATGCTGCAGATCGAATCCCACACCGCCGTCGAAAACGTCGGCCAAATCGCCGCCATCGATGGCGCCGACGTCCTCTTCGTCGGTCCTACCGATCTCTCCATCAGCATGAACGTCGAAGACGCAAGCCCCGCCTTTCAGCAAGCCCTGGAAACCATCGCAGCCGCCGCCCGCGCGAATGGCAAAGCCGCCGGCATCCTCGCCCGCACCCAGCAGCAAGCCGCCAAATACAAGCAACTCGGCTACTCCGTCATCGCCATTGAGTCCGACCGCGGTCTGCTCGCCAAAGGCTTCCGCAACGCCGTCACCGAGTTCGCCCCCTAACGGCCCCTGCTATCCTTTCCCCATGGGCAACCCCACTCGGCGCAACCTCCTGCTCGGCCTCGGCGCCGGGGCCGCCGCGCTTACCGCCGCCAAGGCCAATGGCCTCATCCCGCCCGACGCCGTCGGCCTCTACGGCTGCGGCCACACCCTCACCTACGCCGCCCAGCGCCTGCTCATCGGCAACGCGAACGCCCGCGAATTTCCGCCCTCCCAGATCTCGGCCATCAACCACCCTAAGGACACCTTTCCCAAAGGCGACGCCTTCCAGCAACTCAAAGCCAACGGCTTCGCCGACTGGAAACTGCAGATCGACGGCCTCGTCACCACGCCCCAAACCCTGACGCTGGCCCAACTCAAAACCCATTCCACCAGCTCCCAGATCACGCAGCTCATCTGCGAAGAGGGCTGGTCCTACATCGCCCAATGGGCTGGCGTTCCGCTCGCCCACATCCTGCAACTCGCCGGCGCCAAACCCGCCGCCCGCTTTGTGGTCTACTCCGCGATGGACGAATGGGTAGACGCCATCGACATGAACGACGCCCTCCACCCGCAAACCATCGTCACTCACACGATGAACAACGCCCCGCTGCCCGTCGGCCACGGCGGCCCGCTCCGCCTCCGCGTCCCCCGGCAACTCGGCTACAAAAGCCTCAAATTCCTCAACAAACTCACGCTAACGGACTCACTCAAAGGAATTGCCGGCGAAGGCAGTTACTCCTGGTTCGCCGGCATCTAAACCGAAAAACTACTCTTCCGACTTCGGCTCGTCCAGCAGACGCATGCCTTCGAACGAAGCCGCCGACAGCAGCCCCGCCTCGGCATACACGAACAGCTTCTTCCGGCTATCGGTAATGTCCAGATTCCGCATCGTCAACTGCCCGATGCGATCCTGCGGCGTGAACTCGCCCTTGCCCGATTCCATCGTCAACCGCTCCGGCGCGTAGGTCAGGTTCGGCGACTCCGTATCCAGAATCGAGTAATCATTGCCGCGGCGCAGTTCCAACGTCACCGTACCCGTCGCGGCCTTCGCCACCCAGCGCTGCAGGGTCTCACGCAGCATCATCGCCTGCGGGTCGAACCAACGGCCCTCGTACAGCAACCGGCCCAGCCGGCGGCCCATGTTGTGATACTGCTCCAACGTGCCTTCGTTGTGAATGCCCGAAAGCAGCCGCTCGTAACAGATATAGAACAGCGCCATCGCCGGAGCTTCGTAGATCCCGCGCGACTTGGCTTCAATGATGCGGTTCTCGATCTGGTCGCTCATGCCCAGCCCGTGACGTCCGCCGATGGCGTTGGCCTCCAGCACCATCTCCACATCGTCCGCAAACGACTTGCCGTTGATCGCCACCGGCCGGCCTTCGTCGAAGGTCACCGACACCGTCTCCGGCTCCACCACGCAATCGCTCTTCCAGAACGGCACGCCCATGATGGGCTCCACGATTTTGATTCCGTTCTTCAGGAACTCCAGATCCTTGGCTTCGTGCGTTGCGCCCCAGATGTTGGAATCGGTGGA
>CAMATG010000816.1 GCA_945860645.1 Candidatus Sulfopaludibacter sp. SbA3
CCCACCATCAGCAGCACGCAGAAGAAAAACACCAGCACACTGAAGTTCAAAAAGCTGAACTCCACCACTGCGTTCATCGGCCCCAGGTCCATCTTCATCGCGTTGTGCAGCACGTCCATAATGAACCGCGCCGCCCCAATCACCCCGCCCGTAATCAGCGTCACCATCGCCGCCCGCGCCGTCGCCCCGCGCCACAAAATCCCCGTCACAAACGTCGCGGTAATCGGCGCGCCAATGTAGGCCTGCACGCTCTGCAGATACTGATACACCTCGTTGTTCAGGTTCTTGATGAACGGAATCCAGAAGATGCTCACCGCCACAATCGCCACCGTCGACCACCGCCCCACGTTCACCAACTGCCGCTCCGAAGCCTGCGGCCGCAGCTTCTTGTAAACGTCCATCGTGATCAGCGTCGAACACGAATTGAACACCGAACTCAACGACGACATCAACGCCGCCAGCAGCGCCGCAATCATCAACCCCTTCAACCCCGGCGGCATCAGCCGCATCACCAACAGCGGATACGCATTGTCGCCCGTCACCTCGGTGGGGTAGATCGACTTCGCAATCAGCCCCGGCAGAATCAGAATAAACACCGGCAAAATCTTCAGCGCCGAACAGAAAAACGCGCCCTTCCGCGCCTCGCTCACATTGGTCGCCGCCAGCGTCTTCTGCACAATCACCTGGTCCGTACACCAATACCAGGTCCCTAAAATCAACGTGCCGAAAATCGTCCCCGGCCACGGATACGTGCCGTCGGTCGCGGGCTTGATCATGTGGAAGAAATCCGGTGGCAGCGTCGCGCGCAGCCCTTCAAATCCACCGGCTTTATCCAGTCCCAACACCGTGATCACCACCGCCCCCACCAGCAATAAAATAGCCTGGAACACGTCGGTATAAATCACCGCCGCCAGCCCGCCCGAAACCGTATAAACGCCCGTCGCCACCACCAGCAGAATCGCCGACGTCATGTAATCCCAACCCACAATCTCCCGAATCAGAATCCCTCCCGCGAACAGCGAAACGCTGATCTTCGTGAAGATGTAGGCCACAATCGAAATGCCCGTCAAATACCAGCGGCACCCCGGCGAAAACCGCCGCTCCAAAAACTCCGGCATCGTAAACACGCCGCTCTTCAAGTAGTGCGGCACAAACAGCCAGCCCAGCAGCAACAAACAAAAACTGGCCGACCACTCGTAACAACCCACCGCCAATCCCGTCGACGCGCCCGACCCGGCGAGCCCAATAAAATGCTCGCTACTGATGTTCGTCGCAAACAGCGACGTGCCCACCGCAAACCATCCCACGCTCTGCCCCGCCAGAAAATAATCGGACGAAGTGCGCTCCCTTCGCGAGTGATAAAACCCAATCGCGAACACCAACAGAAAGTAGACGACGATAATCCCCGTATCGAGCATGGGTGCTAGTGTACATTAGCCTGTAATGCTCAGCAGACGCGCCTTCCTGTCCACCCTAGCCCTCCCCGCCCTCGCCCAACGCCGCCCGCCCAACGTCGTCTTCATCCTCGCCGACGATCTCGGCTACGGCGACCTCGGCTGCTACGGTCAGCAGGAAATCCAAACCCCCAATATCGACCGCATGGCCGCCGAAGGTACCCGCTTCACCCAGGTCTACGCCGGCTGCACCGTCTGCGCCCCGTCCCGCTGCGCCCTGATGACCGGCTTCCACACCGGCCACGCCCGCGTCCGCGGCAACAAGCGCAACGAAGAACTCCTCCAGCCCGGCGATTTCACCATCTCCGAAATGTTCAAACAGTCCGGCTTCACCACCGGAATCATTGGCAAATGGGGCATCGGCGGCCTCGGCCATCCCGGCTATCCCACGCGCAAAGGCTGGGACGAATGGTTCGGCTTCTTCTCCCAACTCCACGCCCACACCTACTACCCCGAACACCTCCTCGATGGCGAACACGAACACCTCGTCACCGGCAACTGGGGCGCCACCAAGAAGGGGTACGCCCCCGACCTCTTCCTCGACCGCGCCCTCAAATTCATCGATAAAAACAAGGCCAACCCCTTCCTCCTCTACTTCGCCAGCACCATCCCCCATGCCAACAACGAGCTCGGCCGCGACACCGGCGACGGCATCGAAATCCCCGAGGACGCCCCCTACTCCGCCAAGTCCTGGCCCAAGCTCGAGCGCAAGTTCGCCGCCACCATCACCCGCCTCGACCGCGACATCGGCCGCATCCTCGAAAAATTGAAAACCCTCGGCCTCGACGACAACACGCTCGTCCTCTTCTCCAGCGATAACGGCGCCCACCGCGAAGGCGGCCACAACCCCGACTTCTTCAAATCCAGCGGCCCCTTGCGCGGCATCAAACGCGATCTCACCGAAGGCGGCATCCGCGTCCCCTTCATCGCCCGCTGGCCCGGCAAAGTCCCGGCAGCCAAGACGAGCGACCATCCCTTCGCCTTCTGGGACATGATGCCCACGCTAGCCGACGCCATCGGGGTCAAAGCCCCGCAAGGGATCGACGGCATCAGCATGTACCCGGCCCTGCTAGGCCAGCCCGCCAAGACCCACGAATATCTCTATTGGGAATTCCACGAAGGCGGCTTCTCCCAAGCCCTCCGCGCCGGCGATTGGAAGCTCATCAAGTCCAAAGGCAAGACGATGCTCTTTAACATCAAGGCCGACGTGCACGAGGACACTGACCTCGCCGCCGCCAATCCCGACATCGTCGCCCGCCTGGCGAAACTAATGGCCGGCGCGCGAACAGACTCACCAGACTTCCCAGTCGCCTAGTCAGCCGGAGGCGAAGCACGCCGCCCAACTCCCCCCCAATCACCACACCCCCCTCCGGGGACATACGTGCCGGAGGGAGCGCAGCGACCGTAGGCCGTGTGTCCCCAAGACGCCGAATTTCTCCCTACCCCGCCCCCAACAACGCAATCTTCTCATTCCGCAAATACCCATACCGGTTCACCCAAACCCCATGGCCCGACGCCGCGCGCCCCGCCGCCAGCCGCTGCTTAAAATCGCTCACCGGCCCATACCCATGGATAAACGCAAACACCGGCGTTGCCCCGGCCGCCTTCTGCGCCTCCCGCACCTTGCGAATCTGCGCCTCCACGCCCACCGGATGCGCCTCGTCCGGCTCCGGATACCGGTAATCAGCCAACCGCGTCGAATACGGCGGATCCTGAATCTCCAGCCAC
>CAMATG010000817.1 GCA_945860645.1 Candidatus Sulfopaludibacter sp. SbA3
GCCCGGGTCCTTCGGCTGCAGCGCCACCGCGCTGCGAAACTTGTCGTTGGCGGTGTTGTAATCGCCCAGCGCCCAATACGCTTCCGCCTGCAACGCCACATCGCGCCCCTGCGCCAATGTCTGCCAGCACACCCGCGCCTCCGCCAGCCGTCCGCGCCGCTTATGCTCGCGGCACTCGGCCAGCGTCGCCGCCGACGCCACGCCCGCAAAAACCGCTAACAGTACAAGGGATCTCACCGGTCGATCTCCTCCTGTACCTTCGCTAACTCCAACAATAACGCGCCCAACTGCTTCCGGTAATCGGCCACAGAAATGGCCGCCTTCTCGTACTTCAACTTCTCAATCTTGGCTTCCACTTCCTCGCGCCGTTTCAACAGCGCCTGCTTCTCCGGCGCCTTCGCCGCCTGCTGCATCGCCCCAAACCGCACCAACTGCGTCTGCCCAGCAAGCAGCCCGTGCCCATTGTCCGGACCCGGCGCGCGCACGCCATTTCCCTTACCCGTGTCTTCCAGCATGGCGTGCTCCGTCGCCAGCCGCTTCTGCGACTCGTAGAAGCCAACTGTTTTCTTATCCGCGAACCGGAACGCCTCCAACACACTCACCACTTCGTTCTTATCCGTATCCGCTTCCGGGTTGCGCACCGCCTCCACCCAGAACCGCGCGAACTGCGTCGCCAGCCGTTCGGAAGCCGCTTTCGTCGCCGTCACCACCACCCGGTTATCCCGCCGCAGCATATCGATCGAAGCCCCGGAACAGGAAGTCGTATTGATGACAACCTGCTTCTGCGCCGGCACGCGGTCCATCCATTCGGCCAACTCCGCGGCCGTCATATCGGCGCCCGGAATGTTCACCTTGTAGTCCTGCCCGTCAAAGTTCCCATGCCCGATCAGCGTCACCACCAAAGTGTCCTCTGCCTTGCCGTTCTTCGCCGCCTCGTCCAAAGCCGCGCGAATCCGTGTCTTCACCGCCTCCGGCCCGATCAACGTCGTGACTTTCGAATCCGGCGTCGTCCGCACCAGCTTGTCCAGCTCCTGCGCCAAGCCATTGAACCGCTGGTCAAACAGAGGCTCCCCGCCCAACCCCGAAACCGTGACATACCACGTAGCTCCCGGCGCTATCATCGCCGACGCCAACAGCAACAGAATTCTCATACCGCTCCCCACCTTCTGCGCAGCAACCACTCGCCCGCGCGCAGCGCCGCCAGCAACAAAAACACCACCGGCAAATGCCACAGGTCCCGAATCTCGCGTGTCGAAATCCCCGCCTCGCTCAACGCAATCTCTTCCGGCAACTTCTGCGTGTTATCCGGCTTCCAATACTTCCCGCCCGTCTCCGCCGCCAGCCGCTCCAGCAGCTCTTTGTTTTGCTCGGTATGGAAACTCTCCGCCACGCCGTCTTCGCGCCGGAACGCCAACGTGTCCACGCCGGTCCGTTCGCCATTCTGCGAAGCCACCATCTCCACCAGATACGACCCCGCCTGATCCGCCGAATACTCGCCGGTATACACACCCGGATGTACCGGATCGGGCTGCAACTGCACCGTCGCCGCCGAACCCGCCGGCCCGGAGACCCGCGCCTCCACCTGCCCATCCGGCAACAACTCATACTGCTTCCCGCGAACCTCAGCCCGCAGCGGAATCCGCGGATCGTCCGTAAACACCGTCTGCGTCGTCGACGCCTGCACCGTGCCCGGCGTCCCGGCCACCAGCCACCGCATCACCTGCTGCCAGAACATCTCGTGCGATTTGTCTTCCAACGGCTGCGACATCTGCCAACGCCACGTACCACCGGTCGCCAGCACCGCAGTCCGCCCGCGCCCGTAGTTCTGCGTCACGAACATGGGCGTCCGCCCCTGCCCCGTCACCGCGTCCACATGCACCACGGCGCCCGGCTTCACCGTGCCGACATTCTGAAAATCGGCCAAGAACGGCAGTTTTTTCCACCGCTCCACGTTCCGCGCCGGATCTTCTTCCAACCGCAGCGCCAGGTTATCGCGCCCCTGCGCGGTCAACTCCACGTTCGCCTTATCGCGGAAAAACGTCGTCCGCCGGTCCCCGACAACCACAGGCAAAATGTCCTTGAAATCGCTCGCCCCATACCCGCCATCAGCCAGCGAAGCCCGCCCGCCCAGGAACAACACGCCGCCCCCGCGCCGGTCCACAAACGCCTTCAGCAACGCCTGCTGCGTCGCGGTGAAATACGATGCCTCCACCGTTCCGATCACAATTCCCTCATAGGCGAACATCTCCTCCGGCGTCGCCGGAAAACCCGCCTCCAGCTCCTTGGGATTGTTCACACCCTGCCGGTAGATCTTGTTCTGCGTCGTCCGCAGCATGGTCACAATCTGGACACTCTTGTCCTCTTCCAGCGCCCGGCGAATGAACTTAAACTCCCACCGCGGCTCGCCCTCAATATAGAGCACCCGCGGCTTCCGGTCTTCCACCTGTACCAGCCGCGTCATCGTGTTGTTGCCCGCGTTCTCTTCGTTGCCCAATGGCTGCAACAGCACCTGCACCGTCCGCACGCCCGCCGCGCCGGCGTTGAACAACACCGTCTCCGCCTGCGCCGAACCATCGGCGGCCAACGTCACATCCCGCGACGCCAGCGTCTTATCCCCATCCTTCAACGTCAACTTCGTCTTCTGCCCCGCGTACCCGCGCTGCCGCAGAATCACCTGAACGCCCAGCCGCGAATCGGCCAGCGCGCGCACCGGCGCCTGCACGTCCACCAGCGCGATGTCGCGGTCGTACCGTTCGCGCCCGTAACCCACCGTATGCACCGGCAGCTGCCGGCCCTTCAGCGCGTTCACCGTCTCCCGGTCAATCCCGCCCGTCGTGTCCGCCCCATCAGTCATCAGCACAATCCCGCCAATCGGCAGGCTGCCCGTCTCGGCCGCGATCTGCTTCAACCCATCGGCCAGCCGGCTCGACGTCCGCTCGCCCTTCAACCCCTTGTGATTCTCCGCCCGCTCCAAGTGGTCCGACACCTTATAAAACCGCACCTGGAACCGCTTCTTCAGCTCGTCAAGCAGCCCCGAATCCAGCGTCTTCACCACCTCGTCCCGCCGCACCGCGCCCTGATCGGCCAACCCCATCGACTTCGAATCATCCAGCAACACCGCCACCACGTTCTGCTGCTTCTTCAACGTGGCGACAGAAATTCCCGGCTGCCACAACAACAG
>CAMATG010000818.1 GCA_945860645.1 Candidatus Sulfopaludibacter sp. SbA3
GCACATCCGCCGTCGTCGGTATCCGCACCCGCGTCCCCACCCGCGGCCGGCTCTCCACCAACTCCTCCGTCTGCAACCGCTGCAGCGCCTCCCCCACCGGCACAATACTCACCCCATACTCCGCCGCCACCTGCCGCCGCGACAGCGGCGAACCCAGCGCAATCTCCCCCGAAAGAATCCGCATCCGCAGGTTCTTGTAAACCATCTCGGACAAACTCGGCACGGAGTGGTTCGGTTTCACAATTCCTTCAGTTTACATCGGATAACCAGGGACAATATAATAACGCCGCCCCATGACCCGCCGCACCCTCCTCGCCACCGCCCTCGCCGCCAACAACCCGAAGCGCCCCTTCGCCTTCAGCGCCAAAGGCTACCCCAACTGGCCCATCGCCAAAGCCTTTGAATTCTCCGCCCAACTCGGCTACACCGGCATCGAACTCCTCGCTCCCATCACAACCAACCCCGCCGAAATCCGCGCCCTCGCCAAAAAACACCGCCTCCCCGTCGTCGCCATCATGGAGGACCTCCGCCTCACCGGCGACCCCGCCCAACATCTCGCCCGCCTCGAAACCACCCTGAAACTCGCCGCCAAAATCGGCCACCCCGTCGTCGAAACCGTCGTCGGCGGCCTCCCCCCGGAATGGGAAAAACTAAAACCCCAATTCGCCGAACGCCTCGCCCCCTGGGCCCGCCTCGCCGAAAAGTACAAGGTCCCCGTCGCCATCAAAGCCCACATCGGCTCCGCCCTCCACCTGCCCGAAGACGCCGCCCTACTCTGCCGCCAAATCGCCTCGCCCTACCTCAAAATCAACTACGACTACTCCCACTTCCAGCTCCAAAAGCTGGACCTCGAAACCACCCTCCGCGCCGCCCTCCCCCACATCGCCATGATCCACATCAAGGACTCCACCGGCGCGCCCCCCACTCACCGCTTCCTACTCCCTGGCGAAGGCACAATCGATTACACCGCCTACGCGGCTCTCTTAAACCGCCTCAACTACCGCGGCCCCATCGTCGTCGAAGTCTCCGCCCACGTCCTCGCCAAGCCCAACTACGATCCCGAATCCGCCGCCCGCCAGGTCGCCGCCACCGTCCTCCCCAAATTCAAATAGCGGCAATCGCCTCCGCCGCCAACTCGAACGACCGCAACCGGTCCGCATGCGAATACGCATCACAAGTCAGCACCACCTCATCCACTCCCGTAGCCGCCAAGAACTCCGCAAACCCCGCCCTCACCTTCGAAGGCCCCCCAATCACCGCCACCGCCAACTTCCCCTCCACCACCTGCCGCTCCGCCTCGTTCCACAACCCCTCCATCGATTCCACCGGCGGCTCCATAAACAACGCCTCCCCCCGAATTAACTTCAAAAATCGCTGCTTCGGCGAAGTCGCCAACCGCTCCGCCTCCCCATCCGTATCCGCCGCAATCACCGGCACCCCCGCCATCACATACGGAGCATCCAAATACCGCGAAGCCCGAAACTGCGCCCGATACAACCCAATCGCGTCCATCAGCAAGTCCGGCGCAAAATGGCTAGCAAACGCAAACGGCAACCCCAGCTTCGCCGCCAACTGCGCACTGAACGTGCTCGACCCCAACAAATAAATAGGGACATTCGTCCCCGTCCCCGGATACGCCCCCACCAACTGCCCCGGCGCCACCGGCCCCAAATACCCCATCAACTCCTCCAACAACTCCGGCAAATCATCCCCCGTCTGCCGCAACGTCCGCCGCAACGCCCGCGCCGTGTACCCATCCCCGCCCGGAGCCCGCCCAATCCCCAAATCAATCCGCCCCGGGTACAAAGTCTCCAACGTCCCAAACTGCTCCGCAATCACCAGCGGCGCATGGTTCGGCAACATAATCCCGCCCGATCCCACTCGAATCCGCGACGTCTCCCGCGCCACATGCCCAATCAGCAAAGGAGTCGCCGCGCTCGCAATCCCCGGCATATTGTGGTGCTCCGCCAGCCACAACCGCGTAAATCCCCACCCCTCCGCATGCTGCGCCAAATCCACCGTATTCCGAAAGGTCTCCGCAATCGACCCTCCACTCCGCACCGGAGCCAAATCCAAAATCGAGTACTTCACCGCGCCCACTTCACAGCCGCCGTCGCCACCGCCGCGCCCATCTTCTCCGCGCTCGCCTGCTGCTTGGCGTCCTTCAACAACCCGTCCTCGCCAAACGCCTCATGCGCCTTCCCAATACAAACCTGCCCCGGCAGCACCAGCGCATTCAAATTCCCCAAAACCGACCGCACATGCACCAACCCCCGCATCCCGCCCAACGCCCCCGGACTCGCGCTCAACAACCCAACCACCTTGTTCCCAATCGTCTCCGCCACCGACACCCGCGACACCCAATCAATCGTGTTCTTAAACACCGCCGTCATCGAGCTGTTGTACTCCGGACAAGCCAGCAACAACCCCTCGTGCGACCGGAACAAATCCGCCAGCGCCACCCCATTCGCCGGCACCCCGGAGGCCTCTTCAATATCCCCGTCATAAATCGGCAAAGCAAAATCGCGCAAGTCAATCAGCGTGACCACCGCCCCAGCCCGCTCCGCCCCGGCGGCCGCAATCGCAATCAGCTTCTTGTTAAACGACTCGCGCCGCAAACTTCCCGCAAACGCCAAAATACGAACAGGTTCCATACTTCAGCGTAGCTGACCGAAATACGCCTCCGGAATCGTCGCCGATTCCCGCCGTCTGACAACCCGCCCAAACCCCACAGCCCGCGCCACCGTCTGCCCCACAATCACCTCCGCCCCCGCCAGGTCTTCCAGGTCATACCGTCGCAAAACCCCCGGCAGAACCACATCAAAAATCCCCCGCTGAATCGGTGTCGTAGCCAACACGCGATACGACGCCGGCAGATCCTCCACCACCAAATTCCGCAACCGAGAATCCACCACCGCCGCATGCAGCAGCGCCACCCCCGGATTCCCCCGCCCAAACGCAATAAACCGCCCGCTCAACAACCCCCGCGCCGCCAAATAGTCCATCCCACCCACAATGTCCCCCATCCGCAAACCCGTCACAGTCTTCCCGACCATCAGCGCCAGCCAAGTCGACCGGTCCTGCGGAAACCACTCCGCCGAATACGTGCTCTTCCGGTCCGCCGTGTCGCCAATCAGTGCGGTATCCAACGCCATCACCGCATACCCCGCGCCAGCAATC
>CAMATG010000819.1 GCA_945860645.1 Candidatus Sulfopaludibacter sp. SbA3
CCCTTCGGCAGCAAACCCTGGGAGTGCAGAACTCCGGCGCCCAACAGGTAGAACGCCAGCGTCGCTACGGTGTAGATGATCATCGACGCAATAATGTCGACGTTCATCACCTTGATCCACCCGTGCGCCCGGCGCTTCCAGTCCGCCGACGAGTCGATCGGCCCTGTGTAGCGCGCATAGCCCTTCTCCACGCACCAATAGGGATACATGAACAGTTCGGCCGCGCCCACCCCGGTAATGCCGAACACTGCCACCGCCGTCGTCAATCCGCCGCCCGGCAACTGAAACTTGAACCCTTCAGCCAACTGGGCCCACGAAAAATACTGCGGCTTACTCGTCAGCATCATCGCGCACATCAGCGTCAACATCGTGAACAGTCCCACCTTGATGGTCGCCAGATGTTCGATGCGGTCGTACCCGCCGCCCAGCAACAGCCACAGCGTGAAACCCAGCAGTACCAGCACCCAGGCAGACACCGCCACCTCTGGCATGAGCGTATTCAGAACCTGCGCCACGCCGGCGAACATGGCGCCAATCTGGAACATTGTGACGAGCACCATTACCGCCCACATCCAAACCACCCAACTCACACCCAGACGAGGGCCCGGCACCAGGTTAAATGACGCCAGTCCGGTCTTTCCCGTGGCGATCGTGAACCGTCCCATTTCTGATTGGATCGCTGGTTTCAGGAAGCAACTGATGATGATGATCCACAGCGCCAGGTACCCAACTTCCGCCCCCAGCGTCGTCGTGGCAATCAACTCGCCGGAGCCGACAATGGAGGCCGCCAGAATCATTCCAGGCCCAATCCGTTTCAGTATCGCTCCAAATTGAGTAGGCGGTTCCGCCACATCTTCGGTGTGGTAGGCGTAGGGATCTTTGAGCACTGGCGGCGAAGGCTGCATACGAGCGTCGGTGGACATCCCCGATACTGTATCGCGTTTCCCAGCGCCGGGTCGATACACTCCTGGGGTCATAATGAAACGTGGCCACCCCCGCTGTTGAACCCATCTCGATGGATCCTCCCTTCAGGGTCGCCAACCCCGTCATCCGTCAGTCGTGGCTCGAATTGACCTTCCTCCACTGGCACTTCGATCCCGCCGCCGTCCGTCCGCTGATCCCGCCCGAATTGGAACTCGACCTTTGGGAGGGCCGTGCCTACGTGGGCCTTGTCCCCTTCATCCTCGACGACATCACACTGACGAAGGCCCCTGCCGTCCCCTGGCTGTCCCATTTCAACGAAACCAATGTCCGGACCTATGTGCGGGACCGGCATGGCACACGCGGCGTCTGGTTTTTCTCGCTCGACGCGGCTCGCTTGGCCGCCGTGATTGGCGCGCGCGTTTCGTACGCACTGCCTTACTACTGGGCAAAAATGTCGGTGCATCGGCAGTCCAATCGCGTGGAATACAAAAGCGTCCGTCGCCACGGTCCTTCCGGCGCCACCCACATCGTCGTCGAACCCGGCGCCGCCATCGAGCGTCATTCGGATCTCGAGGCCTTCCTCTCCGCCCGCTGGCGTCTCTACGCGTATCGTCGCCGCTGCCTCTTGCGCGCCGATGTCGAACACCCCCGTTGGCCGCTCCAGCGCGCCCGTATCCACACGCTTGATGAGTCGCTACTGACTGCCGCCGGGCTTCCGCGTCCCGCGGGCGAACCGTTGGCCCACTTCAGCCCTGGGACTCGCGTCCGAACCGGCTGGCCCTATGCCGTCTGATGGCCCCCTTTTCGGTTCCGCCGCGCTTAGAGTGCGACACGGAGACCGATCATGGAAAAATACACGTTTCTCGCCTGGATGCTTGCCTCGCCCCTCATCGCCGGGGCCATCGCCTGGCTTGTGCAGTGGACGCTCGAACCCCGCACCTATTGCGCCGTCGCCGAACGGTGTGAGATCATGCCTTCACACGAAGGATCGGAATTTTAATAAAGCGGGAAGTCTCGGGCGTGTACTGGTCCGGGCCGCTTTGACCCGCGTAGGGGCGGGTAGCGGAGTCCTAAATCAGAATGAGTTGTGAGAGCATAAGCGTCTTTTTTCCCGCCTATAATGACGGAAAAACGATTGGCGGCCTCGTTGAAAAATCACTGTCCCTGCTGCCGCGCCTCACCGGCGACTATGAGGTCATCGTCATCAACGATGGGTCTTCAGACGAAACCGGAGCGGTCCTGGAGCAACTTCGCTCCGCCCATCCAGCGCATGTGAAGATTGTCACCCACGAGAAGAATCGCGGTTACGGGGGCGCGCTCCGCAGCGGCTTTGCGACAGCGTCAAAAGATCTTGTCTTTTACACCGATGGCGATGCCCAGTACGATCCCCTGGAACTCGAAGAACTCCACCGGCGCATGAGCCCCAGCGTTGGCTTCGTCAATGGCTTTAAGAAGAGCCGCAATGACCCGTGGCATCGCATCGCCATCGGCTGGCTCTACAACCGCTTCGCCCGGTTCATCTTCGGCATTCAGTTGAAGGATATCGATTGTGATTTCCGCCTGATTCGCCGCAGCCTGCTGGAGGAGCTTAGCCTCCGCTCCACCAGCGGCACAATTTGCGTCGAGCTCGTCAAAAAACTGGAAATGTGCCCTTATCTGGTCGAGGAAGTGGGCGTTAGCCACTATCCCCGGCTGCACGGCAAATCTCAATTTTTCCGGTTGCAGTCGCTACTGGGCACCTTCGTCCAGTTGGTTCGTTTGTTTATCACGCTGGTCGTCGTTCCGCAGGTGACAGGCCGTGACGTTCGCACGGCCTGAGCCCCGTTACTGAATCGCCATCGTCACGGTTTGGCTGTCCACTCCGTTGGCGCGAACAACGACGTTCACCGCGTCACCCGTCGGCGCTCCCTCCGGAACCGTAGCCGTTACGAAGTAGATGCCAATCTGCCCCGGCGCCAGATAACCTTGGACATTCGTCGCCGGCACGTCGCCCACCAGGATTAGCACGGTGCTTGCCACGTTTAATTGATTGTCGGCCGGAACAGCCCTGCCTTCATCAAAGAACGGATTGGTCGCTCCCAGTCCGGTCGCCACGACGAGGATCGTATCGCCCGCCTTTGCCGCATTGTCCGGCGTTGCGAAGGCCGGGGCCTGCTCCGGCAGCATCCGATAGACCTGCCCCTGGCCGCTTCCGGTTCCGCTCACCGTGGCGACCGCGGGCGACGCACTGCCCACCCCCAGCGCCGCCGGCGCC
>CAMATG010000820.1 GCA_945860645.1 Candidatus Sulfopaludibacter sp. SbA3
CAGGCGCCGAGCCAGAGTTGGACGCCTTCCATTGGGTCGAGGTCGAAGAAGAGCATGGTGCGGAGGCCGGCGATGGGTTTGGCGGGGTCGGTGCGGAGATTTACTTTGAGGTTCGGAGTTTGTGGTTTTTCGAACGGCTGCGGGGGGCCTTGGACGTAGAGGGGGGCGGGGATGAGTTGCGGGGTGCCGCCGGCTGGGTAGAAGTCGGTTAGGAGGCGATAGAAGCCGGGGAGGGGGAGTTGGGTGTGGAAGCGGAAGTAGCCGTTGGGTTCGGGTTCGGGGTGTTCGTGGGCGAAGTACTGGCGGTCTTCGGAGATGAGGAATAAGTGGAGTAGTTTCTCGTGGATCTCTTCGAACTTTTCGATTCGCTTGTTGGTTTTTGGGTGGGTGACGTGGAGGCGGAGGGCGGTGGTTTGGGTGGTCTTGGGGGCGATTGGGATGACTTCGAGGTGGAGGCGATATTCGAGGGGGTCGGGGAGGCCGGGGACGAGGTTCATGCCGCATTTTGGGCAACGGCCGGGGAGCTTGGCGTGGACGTCGGGGTCCATTGGGCAGGTGAAGTCGGGGAGGGTTTGCGCGGCTAGGAGGGGGAGGAATTGGCGGCGGCGCATGGTTTTAGTATGGGATGATTGGCCAGGTTTTGTCTGCGAGGGGGCGGCCGGTTTTGGGGTTACAGAAGTGGGGGCGTTGGTTGGGGGCTTCGATGTAGGTGAGTTGCTGGGGGCTCCAGGTGAGGACTTTACAGGAGTGCTTGGCGGGCGATTCGGGTGGTTCTTCGCGGATGGTGTGGTGGATGAGCCAAGGGCCGGATTGGCGTAGGTCGATTTTCTCTGTGTGCTCTGGCGGGGGAACTCCGACCCAAATGTCCATGACTTCGAAGGCCTTGAGGAGACGGCCACCCCGCAGTTGAAAGTACGTCCTGGTATCGAGGCCACTTCCGCTGCCGCCGAGATCGCGGCGGGCGACGAGGAAGATGGGCGCATTTTCGGTTAGTTTGTGGGCGCGGACGAAGTTGGTGTCGTTGGCGTAGCAGTGGCGTTCGCACATCATGTTGCCAACGAGGTTCCAGGTCTTCTTCCAGTCAAAGATGAATGCGAAATAGTCCCATTCCGTTTCCATTTTTGCGATGACGATGGCTTCGAGTTCGGGGTCGTCATCGAGTTGGATCCAGCGGATGGAGATGTCGCGCACGGGCATGGGGAATTCGAGTTTGCACGCGAAGACGCTGAGGGCTGCGCAGTCCGCAGGCGGCATTGGCGGCTTGGTTGTGCGCAGGCTGAGGACGATTTGATCTGGCGTGAACTGCAGGGGCTTGGGTTCATCAGCGTAGGCGAGGGCGGCGGAGAGGATCAGACAGAGGAACCACATGGGATCAGTATCTGTCGATTGGCGTGCCGATTTGTTGGGCACAGAGCGATTTTGTTTCGGACGGGACGTCGACGAAGCGGAACATTTTTGCGTCCCAGCGAAGAACGGAGCAGGTGTGTTTTGCGGGGGCGGTGGCGCGGAGGATGAGGCGGTTTTCGTGGCGGAGTATCCGAATCCTTCGTTCGCGCACGTTCGAAATGAATTCGCGCTCGAATTCAAAAGTGGGCCAGAGCCGGCCGCCGCGTAAGTGATAGCCGTTCGTGGTTAGAATCACGTGACCCGAGCCGCCGAGATCGCGGTGGACCAACACGAATGTTGGTGAGTCATCGGTGATGGTCTGTACACGGACGAACTCCGGGCTGTCACATCGCCGATGGCAGGGGATGGAGCCGACGAGATTCCAGGTGCGGTTCCAGTCGAAGATCAGGGCGTAATAGGTCCATTCGACCTTTGCCTGCGTGATGATGATGGCTTCGAGTTCGGGATCGTCATCGAGTTGGATCCAGCGGATGGAGATGTCGCTGGATGCCTCCGGAAACTCGGCATTGCAGGCCTGGATTCCGAGCGCATGGCAGTCCGCCGGTGGCATTGGTGGCTTCGTTGTGCGTAGGCTGAGGACGATCTGGTCGGGGGTTAGTTGCAGAGGGACAACAGGCAATGCTTCGGCGCCAGTTAAGATGGCGCCGAAGAGTGCGAGAAGGCGGAACACGGCCGTGGGTTAATAGGCGGGTTCGAAGGGCCAGTTGGCGGTGGTGGTGTAGCCACCGTCGACGGCGATGACCTGGCCGGTGACGTAATCCGACGCCGGGGCCGAGAGGTAGACGGCGAGGCCGGCGAGGTCTTCGGGCGTGCCCATGCGCGGGTTGGCTTGCGCGCCGTGGAGCCAATCGTGCATGTGCTTGGGCTTCCACATGTCCTGGTTTAGCGCGGTCAAGATGAAGCCGGGGGCGATGCAGTTGACCTGCACGTTGTACTGGCCCCATTCGGCGGCCTGGACGCGGGTGAGCCCGGCGAGGCCTGCCTTGCTGATGGCGTACACACTGAGGAAGGGGATGCCCAACAGCGACATGAGGCTGCCGATGTGGATGATCTTGCCGCCCTTGCCGCCTTCGACCATGCCGCCGCCGATGTGCTGGCAGAGTTCGAAGATGCCGTGGAGGTTGATGCCGAGGATGCGGTCGTACTCTTCCTTGGTGTAGTCCTGCATGCGGCGGCGGACGTTGGTGCCGGCGACGTTGATGAGGATGTCGGTATGGCCGCGGAACTCGGCGGCGAAGGCGCGGATGGAGTCCGAGTCGGCCATGTCGACGGAGCGGGAATCGGCGCTGTAGCCTTGGGCTTTGAGGGCGGCGACTTCTTCGGCGAGCTTGTCGGCGCTGCGGGCGGCGAGGATGGTGTGCGCGCCGGCGGCCGCGATTTCCTTGGCGATCGCCAGGCCGATACCACGGCTGGCGCCTACGACGAGAGCGGTCTTACCTTTGAGGGAGAACAGGGATTCAAGAGACATTTTGGGATCTGTGATGAGAAGTATTTTTGATGATGATGAGTGCGCCGATGTACAGGGCGCCGCCCAAGAGCAGCGTCTCACGCAGTCCAAGGTATATCGCAAAAAAGATCGCCGCGGCGGAGCCGAGGACGCTGGAGGCCGCGTTGAGCGACCAGGCCCAGCGGACGGAGGGCTTGTGGAAGACTTCCAATCGCGCCAATCCCTGTGGGAAAGGCATGCCCATGCAGAAGCCGGCGGGCGCGATTAACAGCACCGTGAGCAGCATCTTTACGGGCAGCGGGAGGCCGACCAGCGCGGTGGT
>CAMATG010000821.1 GCA_945860645.1 Candidatus Sulfopaludibacter sp. SbA3
TTGGGTATTGCGGGTGGGGAAGGAGTTCCAGATGAGGACGCGGCTGTGGCCGGAATCGCAGATGAAGAGGCGCTGGCCCTGGATCCACACACCTTGGGGGCCGCGCATGCGCTGGCCGGGGGCGCCGCGGGGGGCGAGGCCGGTGGTGAAGTTTTCCTGGCCGAGGACGATGTCTGCGGGCTGGGCGTTGTTGTTCGGGATCGAATTCCAGATGAGGACGCGGTTGTTGTCGGTATCGGCGACGACGAGGCGGGTGCCATCGGAGGCAACGGCGGAGGGGCTGCGCATGGAGGAGGCAGCGGGAACGGTTTTGAGTTCGTTCTTGACGAAGTCCGTCTGGCCGAGGACGGTGCCGGCGGCGCCGCGGCAGGCCGGGCAGCGATTGACCTGGGGAACGAGGGCGTTGACGGGGAGGGTGATCTGATCGAGCCCGCGATAAATCAGGACGCGGTTATTCAGCGGCGCGGCGCCGACGGGGTTAGCGTCAGCCACGAACAGCATATTATTGGCAATCGCCAACCCTCCAACGCCGCCCAAGATTCCCTGGGTCGACGTCGGATCCTGTTCCGTAAACGTCTTCTGACCGATTAGCAGCCGGGCGGCCTGCCCGCTGTAAAATTCAGCCGAGGGAGCAATGGCCACGCTGGCGAGCCACAACAATAGATACTTCACGTGGAGGTTCGTCATTACGCAAACTTTCAGTATAACAGCGATGCGCGGAATCCCTAGGAAGGGTACCGATTCCCTCTCTTTTTTACACGTTACCGAATCCGTTTCGGCGTCACGGAGCCCCAGATGATCTGATAGACCTCCGTTTCGCCGGTGATGGAACGGCCGGCGCGGATGGAGATGAGGGTGTTGGGCTGGAGGCGGGCGAGCTCGGAAACGGCGCCGTCTTCGAGGAAACGGGTATCGGGGCGGAGGACGAGGGTTTTATAGCCATCGGCGCGGGTGCGGAGGACGAGTTTTTCGGCGGTGAGTTCGCTGACGGTGCCGGCCCACTGGTATTCGCCGCGCGGGATTATGGATTCGGTGACGGCGCGGTAGGGGATGTTGAGGCGGGTGTTCTTGGGCGCGGCGAGATCGGCTAGTTTGACGGTGCGGGCGTAGCAGGGGGTGCCGTCGATGAGGCGGCGGTCGGCGATGAGTTCGACGAGATCGGCGGGTTGGAAGGCGGAGACGGAGACGCGGAGGCGGCTTTGTTCGAACCAGGTGCGTTGGTCGAAGCTGCAGCGGAACTCTTTATTGGTGGTGGTCTTGAGGAGGAAGCTGGCGGATTGGATGTCGCTGATGTAGCCGGAGACGATGCCGACGGGGACCTCTTCGGCGGCGAGGAGGAGCGGGAGGAGCCAAAAAACACGGTTCCACATGGTCCCTATTCTACTGCCTTGGTACAATGACCGTTTTGCGGCTCAACGATCTTACCAATGCAACTTCCCGCGCTATGGCGTGGTTTGTCCACTCGGGCATCCAGGAGCGCAGCGGCGGCGTGGCGCGATACCATTTGCTGGCCGAGGGGCGGAATTTGCCGCTGTCGACCGAGATCACCGGGTATGCGGTGAGCGCGTTGATTTGGGGCGGGGCTTTTCGTGATGCCCGGCGGGCGGCTGATTGGCTGGTGGATACGGCGTGGCAGCCGGGGTTGCGGGCGATGCCGTTTGAGGTGGCCGAACCGTTGCCGCCGGCGTACTTCTTTGACTGCGGAATTATTGTTCGGGGGTTGCTGGCGGCGTACCGGGAGTTGGGGGAGTCGCGGTACTTGCTGACGGCGCGGGAGATCGGGCTGCATATGGGCCGAGACTTCTGGTCGGACGGGGGCGAGCTGCATCCGATTCTGGAATTGCCGTCGAAGCAGGCGTGGCCGTACGAGAAGCGCTGGTCGCGGGAGCCGGGGTGTTTGCAGTTGAAGTCGGCACTGGCGTGGAACGATTTGGCGGTGTATTTTCCGGGCGAGGCGTTTGCGGGGTGGTTTGAGCGGGCGTTGCGGTATTCGCTGGACACGCACGATTCGTTTTTGCCGGGGAATGCGGACGAATTGAAAGTGATGGACCGGCTGCACGCGTATTCGTATTTCCTGGAGGCGCTGCTGGCGCGGACGGGGCGGGCGGAGGCGCGGATGGCGTTGGAAGTCGGGATTGGCCGGGTGGGTCATTACCTGCGCGAGATTGGGCCGCGGTTTGAACGGTCCGACGTGTGCGGGCAGTTGTTGCGAGTACGGTTGCTGGCCGATGCGTTGGGGGCGGTGCCGTTGGACCGGGAGGCGGCCGAGTATGAAGCCGCGCATTGCGGGAGCCATCAGCGCTTTGGCGGGCCGGCGATGATTGATGGCGGTTATGGGTTTGGCACACGCGACGGGGCGCCGTTGCCGTATATGAATCCGGTTTCGACCGCGTTCTGCATGCAGGCGATGCAGTGGTGGGCGGATTTTATTGCAGGTAGATTTAGCGGCCGGCTGGCTGAGTTGATCTAGGGACGTGGGCGCACGGATCAAGCTCGCGTTCGCTTCCGGGTCTGACGACCTGATCCCGACGTTGCTGGAGAAGATGGCGGGGATCTATCCGGAGCTGGAGCTGGTGGTGGTGTCGGAATTTGTACCGCCGGAGAAGGGCTTGGAGTGGGTGCGGTGGTTTCCGGCGAAGGATCTGGCCGATAACGTGGCGCGGATTGAGGCGGCGGTGGCGGGGCGCGAGGTGGTGCTGGCGGGAATTATTCTGCAGCCGAACATGCCGTATTGGGCGATGCGTTGGGCGGCGGCGCGGCGGTGGCCATGGCAGTTGATGGTGTTCAACGAGAACCTGGACCACTTCATGCTGCGGCCGCGGAGCCTGCCGGTGATGGCGAAGCATTTCTTCTGGCGGACGAAGAATTTTGTGCGGTGGGAGACGCGGCCGGGGGGCGGGGTGTATACGTTCTTCTGGCGGCTGCTGCATCCGTCGGCGTTCCGGCGGCCGGTGGCGTATTGGATGGCGCGGGTGAGCGGGCGGCTGGCTGGCGGGCGGGCTGTGGCTGCGGTTACGTTGGGTGCGGCGATGGCGCCGGGCGTATGCGTGGTGATTCCGTCGCGGAATGGGCGGGAGCTGTTGGAGCGCCTGTTTGCATCGTTGCTGCCACAGAGGCCGGAGCAGATTGTGGTGGTGGATAACGGGTCGACGGATGGTTCGGCCGGGTGGTTGCG
>CAMATG010000822.1 GCA_945860645.1 Candidatus Sulfopaludibacter sp. SbA3
GTTGCGGCTGGAGGTGGCGGGGGAGGAGTCGGCGGAGGGGTGGGTGATGGTGCGGGGGGACGGGGTGGCGGTGGCAGGGAGGACGGAGTGCGTGGCTGGTGACCGGTTGACGGTGGCGCCGCAGGTGGTGGCGTTTCCGGTGGCGGACCCGTGGCTGGAGACCGAGGTGGGGGAGGCGCGGGGGCGGATGGCGATGGTGTTGAATGTGTCCGGGGAGGCGGCGACGGCTCGGGTTTGTTATTCGCGGGGAACAGTTGTGGGGCGGCCGGAGAAGGGCGGGGAGCCGGAGCGGGTTTGCACGGAGAACGAGCGGGTGCAGATTCCGCCGTTTGGGACGCGGATGGTGCCGTTGGAACGGGAGGGGAACACGCGGTTCTATTTGCAGGCGAAGGGGCGGGCGGTGGTGCTGCGGGTACTGGTGCCGATGGTGGGGGCGGAGCGGAACTTCGCGGTGGATTCGACGGTACGGTTTGGGGAGGAGGTGCGGTAGTTCGTGGCGGGGGCTGGCAAAAAAATAGCGGGCGGCTGATTGAGGCGCCGCCCGCTGTGGTTGTTACCGGGCCGCGATCGGGATGCCGATGCGGGTACCGATGACTTCGCCGGAGATGACGAGTTCGACGCGGCGGTTCTGCTGCCGGCCGGGGACGGTGTCATTGGAGGCGATGGGCTGGGATTCGCCGAAGCCCTTTGATGTGACCGAGGCGGTGGCCATGCCCTGGTTGGTGAGGTAGTCACGGACTGAGGAGCCACGCTGTTCGGAGAGGGTCTGGTTGTAATCGTCGGTGCCGACGGAATCGGTATGGCCCTCGACATCGAGTTTGAGGCCGGGGTGGCCGGAGACGATGCCTGCGACCTTGGCCAGCTTTTCGCGGGCGAGGGGGCGGAGGGTGGACTTCGCGGTATCGAAGAGGACATCGGTCATGTTGACGATGAGGCCGCGGGCGGTGTCCTGAGTTTGCAGGATGGCGTTGAACTGCGCGAGGAGCTGGGTGCGGAGTGCGGCTTTCTGGGCTTCGAGTTGGGCGACCTGTTTGGCGGCGGCGTCGAGGGCGGCCTGGCTGGCGGCGCGGTCGCGGTCGGCGTCGGCCTTGGCGGCGTTGGCGCGGTTGTCGCTTTCGAGCTTCAGGCGATCGGACTCGGTTTTGGCGGCGGCGGCGGCGGCGTCATTGCTGAACTTGGCGCGATCGGCGTCGAGGGCGGCCTTGGCGAGGAGGGCGTCGCTATCGCGCTTGGCGCGATCGGCATCGGCTTTGGCTCTCTCGGCATCGGCGGCGGCGGTGGCGGCCTGGGCGTTCTTTTCGCGGGTGAGGCGATCGGAATCGGCGAGGGCCTGGAGGCGGGCGGCTTCGGCTTGGCGGGCGATCCGTTCGGTCTCCGACTGGGCGGCGTTTTTGGCGGTTTCAGCGCGGTTTTCGCGGTCGAGCGAGTTCTGGCGTTCAGTGGCGAGGATGAGCTCTTCCTGGCGTTTGACGGCGATGGCGCGGGCGTCTTCGGCGGTCTGGACGGCTTCGCGGGCGGTCATGATGACGGGCTTTTTGCCGGCGTTACGAGCGTGGTATGCTTCGGCGGCGGCGAGGCTCTTTTCGGCCTTCTGGAAGGATTCCGTGGCGAAGGTGGCGGCGCCGATGGAGCGGGCGATGCTAACGGCATTGCGGGCTTCGTAGAGTTCGAGCGGGACCTTGCCGTCGGCCTTGAGGGCGAGGGGATTGGAGAGGCGCTGGTACTGGCCGCGTTGGAGCAGTTCGTACTTGGCGTCCACTTCTTCGATTTTGCCCTGGGTGTCGGGACGGACGACGTTTTCCATGACGATCAAGTCGCTGGGGCGGGTGACGGCGAAGTAGGGTTCGGCGGTGACGACGAGGGCGAAGACCTGGAGTTCCGTGGTCACGTTGAGCTTGCTTTTGGTGCCGTTGAGAAGAATTTCGCCGAGGTTGGAGGTACGGCCTTCGGGGGTAATGGCCCAGAGGACGTAGGTGAGATACTCGGCGCCGTTTTTGGTGGCGGGTTTGAGGTCATCGAATTCGACTTCAATTTCGATGTAGCCCTGTTTGCTTTCGACCTTGGCTTCACCGCGGGAGCCGGGAAGGAGATCGGTACCGCGGAAGTTGATCTTAGTGGCGCCGGAGCGGTGCTTGTAATTGATGGCTTTGGCGGTGCGATCGGTGACGCTGACGCGGAAGATGGGTTGACTGCCGGCGGCCATGCGGGCGGCATTTTCGGACTGGGTGTCCTGGGCGGAGAGGAGGGCGCCGGCAAGGAGGCCGACGCCGATGAATGGGATGGAAGTCACGATGGATATCTTTCTGACCGAGCTATTCGTTGGACGTGGTGCGTTCGCGCGCCGAGTATTTGTTGAGCATGCCGATGAGGCGCATGCCGGATTTGGGTGTGCGGACATTGCCGGTGACGATTTGGCGGTTTTCGAGTTTCTTACCGTAGAGGGTCTGGTTGTCGTCGAGATCCTGGCGGAGGGTTGCGCCTTCGAGGGCGAGGCCGGCGAAGAGGCCCTGCGAGCGGGACCAGGAGAGGATTCCGGCGTGCATCTGGGCATCGGTCTGCGCGGTGGCGGTGCGGCCGACGGGACCGGCGGCGACGGAGCCTTCGGCACCGAGAGTGAACTTGCTGTCGAGGAGTTTGTCGGCGCCGCGGGCGTTCATGACGAGCATGATGAGATCGGTTTCCGAACCGCCGATTTGGAAGCCGACGCTGCCGCCTTCAATGCGAACGGTGGCGGGCGCGGACCAACCGGGACCAGCCTTTTTGCGGCAGGAGAGGTAGCCCTTGCCGTACTTGCCGCCAACGAGGAATGCGGCGGTCTTCATGTTGGGGACGATGACGATGCAGTGGGCATTGGCGAGCATGTCCTCGGGGATGCCCTTATCGGGGGCGGCCATGATTTCGGAGAAGACGGAGGCGGCCTCGTCGAGGCGTTTGGCCGGTTCGCTGTCTTTGGCCAGGAGAGGAGCGATGGCGAGTGTTGCTAGGAGGATGTAGCGCATTGTGTTTTCTTTTCCGCCGGCCCGCGGACCCGGTGGGGACGTTAGGCGACGGAAATAGGAGTGCAAGCGGGGCACCAGATGCAGGTGTTGCAGGGAAAGGGGGGACGTGTAGGGACGGGTGACGGCGGGCGGTCAGGTGACTTCTACTGGTCGCGTTGGGGAGGGGGC
>CAMATG010000823.1 GCA_945860645.1 Candidatus Sulfopaludibacter sp. SbA3
GTCTTTCCCAATCCCTTCAAACCGCAGCCAGCCCAGCAAATAGAACCCCGGCATCGCCGTCAGCACAACCCACAATGCCAGGAACCGCTCCCGCGACAGAATCTCCCAATGCAAAACCAAATCGACATTACTGAAATACTTCACCATCATCGCGAACACGAAGAACGCCATCACAACCTTCACCCGCACCAGCCATCCGCCCGACTTAGGCAGTTTCTTCAGGTAGGACGGAAACATCGCCAAAAAGAAAAAAGGACTCGCCAGGCCCGTAGCGAAAGCCGCCATCCCCATCGCCGGCTGTAACTTATCTCCGGTCACCGAAGCAGCCAACAGCGCCCCCATGAAAGGACCAACACACGCGAACGAAGTCAGTGAAAAAGTAAGTCCCATCAACAACGAACCCACATAGCCCCCGCCCTCGGAAGCCGCGTTCATCTTAGTCAACAGCCCCGACGGCAACGTGATCTCAAACGCGCCCAGCATGCTCAGTCCGAACGCAAAAAACACCGCGCCAATCAGCCCGTTCACCCACGGGTTCGACGACAGCGCCTGCGCCCCGCCCGCCCCCAACAGGGCCGACGCCGCCAACCCGATCACCGTAAACAACACAACAATCCCGATGCAAAACACCAGCGCCTGCCGCAGCCCTTCGCCGCGACCGCCCTCGCCCCGATTCAGAAAGTAGGAGAGCGTAAACGGAATCATCGGAAACACGCAAGGCGTAAAGATGGCAGCCAGCCCCCACCCAAACGCGCCCAACAAAAAGCCCAACAAACCATCTTTGGCGGGAGTCGCCGCCGCCGGAGCCTTCTCCGCCACCGGTGCCGCAACCGCGGCGGCCTTAGCCGGAGCAGCCTCAACAAAACCATCCGGCACCGCCGCCAATCCAGCGTCCGGCGCGGCGCCATCCGCGATGAGGGAAGCGGTGATCAGCTTCTTCCGTGGCGGCAAACAAGTCTTGTCATTACAAGCGCTCGACCGGACCTGCAGTGTGACCTCCACCGGACCCGGCTTCACATCGGCCTTCAAAACAGCATCGACGAGAAACGTAGCTTTCTCCTCATAGCTTTCCGTTGAGGCGGCCGCCACCGGATCAAACTTAGCCTCGACCTTCTGCTGCAAAACCCGGGTAATGGTCACGGCGGCATCATCGAGCGCAACGATCCGAGTCGCCGTAGGCGTAACGGGAGAGGTCACCGAATAGAGGTGCCAGCCCTTTTCAATCTCCGCCTGCAGCCGCAGCCGCACCGGTTTCCCCGGAGCGACCTTGGCAGGTTCCGCCTCGAGGCTAAACTTGACGGCATTCTGCTGCGCAAACGAAACGCCCGCCGCCAGCAACGCGGGGCAAAGAAGTAGGAGAAGTCTCACCACTCACCAATGTAGCGCGCCCCCCTCCCCCATCCAAATCCCTTATCCATAGCCCACGACCCTCATCCGTTCCGTCAGCAACCGCCCACGCCGCGGCGGCACCAATCTCCGGCCCCCACACCGCCCCATCAATTCAGCGATCGGCGCCCGCCCACTGCCCCACGTCCGACCAAATCGGCAAAAGCAACTCGGGCCTGCCGCACAAACAAGCCTGCTCCGCCCTCTACCGACCAAGATCCGCCAGCGGAATCAGCAATAGGACCACAACGCGACCAGACTTAAACTACGGCAATATCGCCAACAACCGCACCGGCCCGCCCGACCCATTTTCAATCTTCATCGGCGCCGCAATCAGCGTCGCCCCCTTCGCCGGCAGCCGGTCAATATAGGCGACGTTCTCCAACCCATACACATTCGCCTCACTCAACACCTGGTGCGTCTCAAACCGAATCGAAGCCCCGTAATCGGTGCTCGCCGTGTCGATCCCGACACCCACCACCCCCCGCCCCACCAACACCTCCGCCGCCGCCGGAGAAATCCCCGGAAAATGCAGATGAGTAATGTCTCCCGGCACATCAGACCCCAAATACGACTTCCGATCCGGCCAAAACTTCCCCCACCCCGTCTTGAACAGCACAATCGAACCCGCCCGGATACGCCCATGCCGCTTCTCAAACGCCGCCACATCCCCCGGCGTCGCCCGATAGTCCCGATCCCGCGTCGCCGCAGCCGAAATGTCGATCACCAACACCGGCCCCACCAACTTTGACGCCGGCACCGCCTCCATCGTCAACTTCCCCTCCGCGAAATGGATCGGACTGTCCATATGCGTCCCACCATGTTCGTCGGTGGAAAACCCGCCCGCCGCATACCAAAACCCGAGCGGCGTCTTCTGCCAAGAGTCTTTCCGGTGCACAAACCCCTTCGCGTTCGGCCAATAGACAGTGTCTTTATTGAACGGATACGTCAGGTCAACAACTTTCGCCGGGTCAATACGCTGCCCCCAGCACCCGCCCACAACCCCCAGACACACCAAAACACGGAGGCAAACAAATGGTTGGATCATGGCAATCAAAACCCCGGCCCCAAGCGATCACTCAGCGTGCGAACGAGCCAAACCAAGCTCCAACCGCCGGTTCAGATCCGACTGCGCAAACTCCGCCGCCACCCGGATGGCGTTCCGAATCGCATTCGCATTCGACCGGCCGTGGCAGATAATCGTGCAGCCCTTCACCCCAAGCAGCGGCGCCCCGCCATACTCGGAATAATCCACCCGCTTCTTCATCTCGGTAAACGCGCTCCGCGCCAGCAGATACCCGAGCTTCCCGCTCACCGAAGCCTTCAGAGCATCACTCATCAGGTGTTTGCCAACCTCGACCAACCCCTCGCTCACCTTCAGCGCGACGTTGCCGACAAACCCATCGCAAACAATCACATCGGCGTGCCCCGTGAACAGGTCGCGCCCCTCAACATTCCCAATGAAGTTGATCGGCAACTCTTTCAACAGCGGCGTCGCCGCCTTCGTCAGTTCGTTCCCTTTATGCTCTTCTTCGCCGATCGAAAGCAGCCCCACCCGCGGATTCTCTGTGTGGAAAATCAACTTCGAGTACAACTCGCCCATCAGCGCGAACTGCGCCAGCATCTTCCCATCGACGTCGACGTTCGCCCCTACATCGAGCATCACCGCCGGCTTGCCCTTCACCGTCGGGAAAACCGACGCCAGCGCCGGCCGGCCCACGCCGCGGACCATCCCGTTGACCGTCTTCGACATCGCCATCACCGCGCCCGTGT
>CAMATG010000824.1 GCA_945860645.1 Candidatus Sulfopaludibacter sp. SbA3
GCGGCCAACCACAACCAGTCCCGCTAATTGCGGGATCAGCACCGGCCCGTGACGCTTGGCGTTCCGGGCCGGTGCTGCGTTTGATGGGTGGGAACCGCGCCATAATCGATCCATGCAACTTTGGAAGGTGGCTCTCATGATGGCGGTTCCTGTGGCGGCGCAGACGGTGTACATCGGCACACGGGGGGCCGAGGGGATTTATCGCGCGCAGTTCGACGCGGCGACCGGCGCGTTCAGCGATGTGCGCCTGGCAGCGAAGACGTTGAACCCGACGTTTGTGGCGGTGCATCCGACACGGGCGCTGGTGTTTGGCGTGGTGGCGGCGCCGGAGGGCAAGTTGAGTTCGTTCGCCGTCGAGACGGATGGGAGCTTGCGGCTTTTGAACGAGGTGAGCACCAAGGGCGACGGGCCGGCGCATGTGCAGATTGACCGGACGGGGCAATGGGTGTCGGCGGCGAATTTCAACGGCGGGAGCGTTGCGGTGTACCGCATTCTGCCGGACGGGAAACTGAGCGACGCGGTGGACTTCGTGCAGCACGTGGGCAAGGGGCCGCACACGACACGGCAGACGAAACCGCACGCGCACTCGACATATTTTTCGGTTGATAACAAGACGATGTATGCGGCTGATCTGGGTGTGGATGAGGTGAAGCAGTACGGGTTCGACGCGAAGACCGGGAAGCTGACGCAGAGCGTTTCGTTGAAGCTGCCGGCGGGCGCGGGGCCGCGACACGTGGCGTTCGGGAAGAAGCGGATTTATGTGTTGAACGAGATTGCTTCGTCGGTGAGTGTGTTTGAAAAAGGGAGATTATTGGAGACGGTGAACGCGTTGCCGGATGGGTTCACAGGGGATTCGTCGGCGGCGGAGATCGTGATCGACAAGGGCGAGAAGTTTTTGTATTCGTCCAATCGCGGGGCGGATACGATTGCGGTTTTTCAGATTGGCGCGAAGCTGAAGAAGCTGGGCGATGTGAAGGTGGGCAAGACGCCACGCGGCTTTGTGCTGTCGCCGGATGGACGGTTTCTGATTGCGGGAAGCCAGGCGGAGAATTCGGTGCAGGTGTTTCGGGTGGATGCGAAGACGGGGCTGTTGACGGCGGTGGGCGCCCCGGTGGCCGCGCCAAGCCCGATCTGTTTCCGGTTCCGGATATGATAGCGGGATGAAATCACGCCGCAATTTGCTTGCCGCCGCTGCCGCGGCTCCGGCCGCGATGGCCGCCGCCAAGAAGGGAACGTCCAAGAAGGCGCATTGGAAAGAGGGACGCCCGACGGACGGGAAGTTACCACTGTATTCGCCGGCGATCGTGTGCAACGGATTTGTCTTTGTTTCCGGTACCGGGAAGATTGACGGGGGCACGATTCAGGAGCAGACCAAGTGGGTGCTGGACAGCATTGAGGGAAACCTGAAGCATGTGGGTTCGTCGATGGAGAAGGCCGTGAAGTGCAATGTGTATTTGAGCGACATTGCCAATTACGGGCCCATGAATGAGGTGTTCCGCGGGCGGTTTGGCGAGAATCCGCCGGCGCGCACGACGGTGGCGGTGGCGGCGATTCCGTTCGGCTGTCTGGTGGAAATTGAAGTGATGGCCGAGGCGTAGGGCTATAGCTTCGGCACGGCGAAAATGCCGCCGCCGAAGATGAGCCAGGAGAGGACGAGGGTCCAGGCGACGTTGAACGCCTGGGCGCCGAGGAAGCACCAGAAGGGCCGGCCCTCGTCCATTTGCAGGAGATCGGTGAACTTCGTTTCGAGGCCGATGGAGACGAAGGCGAGCGCGAAGAAGGCATTGCGCAGGTTGGTGAGCGCGGGCTTCATGGCGGTGACGAGCGCGCCCGGCACGACGAAGGAAAACAGCAGCGACGCGGCGATGAAGCCGAGGACGAACTTCGGAAAGCGCGCCCAGATGACGCCGGCGCTGGCCTTGCGCTGCTGGCCGGGCGCGGCTTTGGTGCTCCACCAGAGGGAGAGCAGGAAGGCGGCGAGGCCGATCAACACGTTCTGCGAGAACTTGACGATGGTGCCGATTTTTGTGGCGGTTTCACCGATGAGTTCGCCGGCGGCGACGACGGAGCCGGTGGTGTCAAGCGTGCCGCCGAGCCAGGCGCCGGCGACCATGTCGGGGATGTGGAAGAAGCGAATGAGCCAGGGCTGGATGACGATCATCGGCACAGCGACGATGAGGACGATGGAGGTGACGTAGCTGAGTTTGCGGCGGTCCCCTTCGATGGCGCCGCAGGCGGCGATGGCGGCCGAGACGCCGCAGATGGAGACGGCGGTGGAGAGCATGGCGGCGAATTCGTCGTCCAGGCGCAAGCGCTTGGCGAGCCAGTAGCTGAAGTACCAGACGACGGCCACGACCAGCACCGACTGCAACATGCCGAGGACGCCGGCTTTCATGATGTCGCCGAAGATGATGGTGGCGCCCATGAGGATGATGCCGGTCTTGATGTAGAGTTCGGTGCGAACGGCGGGCATCAGCCATTGCGGTGTGCCGACGGTGTTGCTGACCAGCAGTCCGGCGGCGAGGGCGAAGATGACGAACTCAATGCCCCAGGCATTGGCGGTGGCGTTGCCGCCGCAGATCTGCGCGATGAGTGAGAGCAAGAAGACGATGGGGAAGGCGCTGGCGAAGGCGGTGACGGGGTCGCGCAGGAGGGCCACGCCAACGGCGCCCAGCACGAGCGCGGGCGCGGCCACGGCCAGCCAGCCGGAGAGGACGGCCGTGCTGAAGAGGTTATTGAGATCGACAAGCGCGGCCCATTTGAAGGCCAGCGACACGGGCCGGTAGCCAGCCGCGATGGCGGCGATGGCGGTGAAACCGAGCCACACCACAACCCAGTCCTCCAGCGCCCACCAGGGCTTGCTGTGTGCGGCGTGTGACTGTGACATGCCCACATTCTATCCACGCGGGGGCGAACCGAGATACTGTAGGGAAATATGTTGAACAGAAGACAGCTACTGGCGGTATCGATTGGCAGTCTGGCCGCCAGTGCGGCGGAGTTTCCGGATCCGGCCAACGATGCCAAACCAGCTAAGGGCAAGCAGACAGCGGTGCTGGCCGGCGGCTGCTTCTGGTGCACGGAGGCGGTTTTTGAAATCATCGAGGGCGTGACGGACGTCATCAGCGGCTACTCCGGCGGGACGAAGCAGACGGCG
>CAMATG010000825.1 GCA_945860645.1 Candidatus Sulfopaludibacter sp. SbA3
ATGCGATTGACGATGGCCTCGTCATCCACCAGGCGGAACAGCCGGGGGCGTGGGTTTCCCGGCTGAGCACGGGCGGTCACGGTGCCGATCTCGGATCCCGGATTTCCCCGGCAGCCCCACCACCATTCCCCCAATCAAATACCACCCCCAACCCCTCAACCCCCCGCCATTCCGCCCCAGTTTTCCCTTGGTACCGTCACACCAGCGAATTCCGTAATTTCAGATTCCCCCGAGCAATCCACTAAGCCCGATGCAACAACTCCGCCAACTCCTTCTCCGGAATCGCCCCCTCCCGTATCACCTTCCAATACGGCTCCGTAATATCAATCGTCGTCGACCCCAACCCCGGACACGTCCCCCCGTCCAGCACCAGATCCACCCGTCCATCCATCGTCCCAAACACTTCAATCCCGCTCGCACACGTCGGCTGCCCGCTCAAATTCGCGCTCGTCGCAATCAACGGCTGCCCCGTCCGCTCAATCAACGCCTGCGCCACCTTCGACTTCGACTGCCGCAGCGCCAACCGCCCCGTATTCCCCGTCACCCGCAACGGCACCTTCGCCGACCCCGGCACAATAATCGTCAGCGGCCCCGGCCAATAGTTCCGCGCCAACAGCCGGAACCGCGCCGAAACCTCGCTCGTCAACTCCTCGGCCATCATCAAATCGCCCACCAGCAACGGCAACGACCGCGCCTGCTCCCGCCCCTTCGCCGCAAACACCCGCGAAACGGCATTCAAATTAAACGGATCCGCCACCAGCGCATACCTCGCCTCCGTCGGAATCGCAATCACCTTGCCGCGCAACAGCGCAGTCGCCGCCCGGTCGATCGCCTCGTCCGTCGGCGCGTCACTATCAATCACTATCAAATCGGTTGGCAAGTCTCTTAATCCCGTTTCTCAATCACCGCGGCCACATCCACAGCCATCTGATACCGCCCAAACGGCGCCGACAACTGCACCCCATCCACCATCGGCTGCACCCGCCGGACCATGTCCCGCGCAATCTCCACGCCCTCCAGCCGCGCCGCCTCAGCCGACTCGGCCACCCGCATCCGTTCCATATACTCTTCCGGCACCGGCACCCGCAGCTCATTCACCATGAACTCCGCGTTCCGATGGCTCGTCAACGGCCAGATCCCGCAAATCACCGGAATCCGTACATGCTCAATCCGCTTCAAAAACGTCTCCAGCAACCGGACATCAAACACAGGCTGCGTGACGACATACTCCGCCCCCGCCTGGACTTTCCACTCGAACCGCCGGATCTCCTCGTCCATGTTCAACGCCCCCGGATTCGCCCCAACGCCCATCACCAGCGCCGTCTGCGACCCCATCGGCATCCCGCCAATGTCCAATCCGTGGTTCACGTTGTTGACGATATTGCACAACCCAATCGCGTCCACGTCAAACACCGCCGTAGCCGACGGATAGTTCCCCATCCGCGGCGGATCGCCCGTAATGCAGATCAAATTCCGGACGCCCGTCGCGTGAGCCCCCAGCAATTCGGATTGAATGCCTAAAATGTTCCTGTCCCGGCAGCAAAAGTGCAAAACGGCTTCAATCCCCGCCTGCTCCTGGAAGATCTGACAAGTAACCTGCGCGCTCAACCGCGCACTCGCCCGCGGCCCATCCGGGACGTTAATGACGTCAATCCCAGCGGCTTTACAAAGCTTCGCCCCCGCCACTTCCTTCGACGGATCCACCCCCCGCGGAGGCAGAATCTCCACGAAGGTCACAAACTTTCCCGCCGCCAGCTTCGCGCCCAACTTGCTCTTCTCCGCCAACGGGACCTTCGGTATCGACCCGCCCGTGTGCGCATGCGCCTCCACCGTGGCCGAAATGTTCCGCTGCGCCGGCTGCAAACTCCGCGCCTCGCTCCGAACTTGCTTAATGTGATCCGGCGTCGTCCCGCAACACCCGCCAATGATCTTCACGCCCGCCCACAGAAACCGCCGCGCATACTGCGACATATACTCCGGCGAGCACAAGTAGATCTTCCGCCCCTCAACCTCCGCCGGATGCCCCGCGTTCGGCATCGCCGACAGCGGCTTCTTGGTAAACGACATGATCTTCTCAAGCGTTTCCAACGTCGCCTTCGGCCCCACAGAGCAGTTCAACCCAATCACATCGCAAGGCCATTCGTTCAAATGCGCCGCGAAGGTCTCCGTATCGGTGCCGTCCAGCATGCACCCGTCGTCGTTAATGGTGACCTGGGCAATAATCGCCATCGAGTCGCCAACAACCTCACGCGCCGCAAACAGCGCTTCCCGCAACTCCAAAATCTGGTAAAAGGTCTCAAAAATCAGCAGGTCCACGCCCGCCGCCACCAGCGCCTCAACTTGCTCTTTAAAGACTTCCCGCGCTTCCGTAAACGACGTCGGCCCCAGCGGTTCAATCCGCACGCCAAGCGGCCCAATCGCCCCGGCAACAAAGGCGATATCCTTCGCCGCCTCCCGCGCCAACTGCACGCCCGCGCGATTAATAGCCTGCAACTTCTCCGCCATCCCAAACGCCGCCAAACGCGTCCGATTCGCGCCAAACGTATTGGTCTCGATGATCTGCGCCCCGGCCTTCACATAGGCCTCATGGACTTCCCGCACAATAGTCGGCGTCGATAGATTCAGCTCATCGTAGCAACGGTTGATGAACACGCCTTTTTCGTAAAGCATCGTGCCCATCGCCCCATCGGCGACAAGAACGCCCTGCTCGAGTGCGTTCCGAAATTCAAGTGCCCGGCTAACGGGCGTGGTGTCTGTGCTCATGAGCGGCTAAGAAACGAAACCCGCGCCGTACTACGTGGCACAGCGGCCCGGCCGGGAGGACAGCAATACCCCGAGTGTACCATCCCCACCCAAACCCCCGCCGTCTCACAAAAGCAATATATTGGTGTCAGTCACCTCATTTTTTTTCTTATCCCTCAGGATTCCCCTACCCCCCCATTCGACCTCTTCCAATCCGCCCCCATCCACCGCACCCGCCCGGCTCCACGCCAACGCCACTCTCTCCCCCCGATCCCTCCGTGCCGCGCCCGAATCTCCACGACGCCCTCCACTCTCAACCCCCGCGTCCTCACCACCTCACCACCGAAACGCAGCTCTGTCCCGTATCGCTCCGGTGCCCCCACCGCCCGTCCTGACGAATACGCC
>CAMATG010000826.1 GCA_945860645.1 Candidatus Sulfopaludibacter sp. SbA3
GCCCCCGCCCCGCCACCCATCTGGGCCGCGAACGTCGAGTATTGCTGCTCCAGCTTCTCCCCGCCACAGCCCGGGCAGGCCACCGCCGGCGAACTCGCCCGCACCAGCTTCTCAAACTGCTTTCCGCATCCGTCACAACGATATTCGTAAATCGGCATGTTTCTACTCCAGCAACGCTCCCACCAGTCTATCAATCCCCGCCCGCGCATCGGCGGTCAACCCGTTGTAGTTGTTCAACACCACCGTAAACGCCAGCCGCCCCAGCTTTGGATGCTCCAAATACCCACCTAACGCGCTCACATGCGACAGCGACCCCGTCTTCGCCCGCACCTTCCCCTTCAACGCCTCCCCCTTAAACCGCCGCCCCAACGTCCCATCCTCCCCGCCCACCGGTAGCGACTCCATCCACCCCGGCCGCCCCGCCATCAACACCAACAGCTTCGACGTCGACTCCGGCGTCAACAGCGTCAACCGGCTCATCCCCGAACCATCAATGAAGTTCACGTCTTCCTTGGCCACCCCCACCTCTCCCTCCAAAAACGCCGCCAGCGCCTCCAGCCCGGCCTCCCGGCTCCCAAACGTCTTCCCCTGCCGCCCCACCTCCCGAAGCAACAACTCCGCATGCAGATTCTGGCTGACTTTATTCACCACCGGCAACAGCTCCGCCAGCCGCGGCGACTGCCGCTCCGCCAGCACCGTCGACGAGTCCCCGCCTGCCTCCTCCGTCCCCATCCTGTGCAACACCCGCGCCGGCTCCCGAACGGAAATCCCTCGCCGCCCCAGCGCATCCGCCAGCGCCTGCGCCGCATACAACGCCGGATCCGGCACGCCCAACAACGTCGAATACGGCTTCGCCCCCGCCGCGATCGTCCCATACACCCGAAGCTCATTCGTATGCGCCAAACGCTCCAAACGGATCCGCCCCCGCTCCCCCGCCGCCACCGTCTCCACCAGCGGAATCACCGTTACCTGCCCCACGTCCGGGTACAGATACACCTCCGCCGCCGCGCCGGCCTCCACCCCCGGCCGCACCTCCAGCCGGAACGCATTGTCGTTCAAAGTCAACGCCGACACCGGCGCGCCATACTCGTACAACGGATCGTCAATCGACCACCCATCCGGATACGGCTCCCACACATACGCCGAATCGTCCCCAATAATGGCCCCCTCAATCCGCTTCACCCCGTTCCGAGCCATCTGATCGGCCAGCTCCTCCATCCCTGGCGCCACGTCGGCCCACTCTTTCTCTTTGTCGTAAGGATACGTGCGCCCCGACAGCGACGGATCCCCGCCCCCCACCAGCCGCACGTCGCCGCGAATCACCCCTTCGCCATCCGGCGCCACCCCAGCCCGCACTCGCGTCGCGAACCGGAAGTCCGGTCCCAATCGCGTCAACGCCAGCGACGTCGAATACAGCTTCGTGTTCGACGCCGGCACGAACCAGTTCCGCGCATTCCGCTCAAAAACCGCCTTGCCCGACAGGTCCACCAGACGCACGCCCAAATGCCCCCGCGCCAGCGCCGGCGTCTCGGCAATGATCTTCTCCACCCTCTCGGCTAACGGGGCCGTCTTCGTCTTTTTCTTCTTCTCCGCCGCCATCAACGGCAGCAGCCCCATCAAACCAAAAATCAGAAGTTTGCGCAGCATAGCCAAGTCCCCCGATTATACTGTGACCATGCGCCTCCTCCTGCTGGCCGTAGCCACCCTCGCCATCAGCGCCCAGGAGATCATCCCCGCCCGCACAGCCCCGGCCGACTACCACGCACAGGCCACGTCCGGCAGCCTCACGCTTGCCGCCGACTTCCAGGGCCGCACCGTTCCCGCCCCCTCGGCGTTCATCCTCAAGTCCCACATCGTCATCGAAATCGCCATCTTCACCCGCGATTTCAACTTCAACACCGGCCACTTCACACTCAAATTGAACGGCAAAACACCCCTCCTCGCCCAAACCGCCGGCATGGTCGGCGGGTCTCTCAAATACGCCAATTGGGAAGGGAACCGCGGCATCGTCGCCTCCGCCGGTCTCGGCAACGCCAATGTCATTCTGGGCCGCCAATCGGCCCCCCGCTTCCCCGGCGATCGCCGCCACGAGCCCTCCCGCCCGCCCGGCACGCCGGCGCCGCCCCCCACCGAACAACCGGAATTCGCCCCATGGGACTGGGTCGAAAAACTCGCCTGGGCCGACGGCCCCGGCAAAGGCCCCGCCGCCGGCCTGCTCTACTTCCCCTATCAGGGCAACCTCGGCAAACTCAAGACCATCGAGTTGCTCTACAACGGCCCCGAGGGCCCGGCTACTCTCGCTCTGCGCGGGTCAGCCGCGTCTCCAGCCAAATCAACAGCACCAGCACGCAAACCATAATCGAGCCCAGCGCCGGCAGCAGCATCACCTTCCCCACGCCCCACTGCTGCGCCACCGCCCCCAGTAAAGCCGGCGTCAACAGACCTCCCACCAGACCCAGCGAGAAAATCCCGCCGAAGAACCCCGGGTGGTAGTACGGAAACCGATGTTCGATCGATTCCACCGTCAACGGGTAAATCGAAGCGAAGCCTCCGCCAATCAGGACAATCCCCGCCACCGCGCCGCCAAACTTCTCCGTCAGGCTCAACAGCACGCAGCCCATCAGCGCCGCCAAGACACTGTCCATCAGCATGCGCGAATGGCGCACCCGCGGCATCATCGCCTGCGAGATAATCCGGCCCGCCAATAGCACCAGCCAGTACAACGCCAACAGCAGAATGCCGCTCGTCGGGCTCATCCCCAGCTGTTGAATCAGGAACAGCGGCAGCCACCCGGCAATCGCCCATTCATTCCCAAACTGGAAGAACAGCAACAGCGTGAACAGAATTGCGCCCGGCGACTTGAAATCGGACAAGGCTTTCTTGAAGGAGGGAAACTCGATCGGCGTGTACGCGACCGGCCCCCCCAGCGCGAACCCCAGCGTGAAGTAGAACGGAATCACCGCCAGCAGCATCAACATGCTCGGCACCGTATAGAAGTCGAAGGCCCCCGCGGTCACCAGCGCCGTCGTCAAACAGCCCAGCCCAAACAGGCCGCCCGCCAGGTTTACCGTCGCCGCCGGGTCGTGTTCGTACAATGGCGTGATCGCGTGAAACACCGCCGTACTCACCATCGAACCCGCCAC
>CAMATG010000827.1 GCA_945860645.1 Candidatus Sulfopaludibacter sp. SbA3
CAATAGCGCACTCCCCACCACCGTCGCCCCCCGCGCCACCACCTCAATCGGATGCGCGTTCGCATCCACCGGCGCCGGCGCCAGCCACTGCTTCACCACATCGATCCCAAAATAAACACTCGCCACCAGCGAAGGCGCCCCCAGCACCACCCCCGCCCACATCAACACCTTCCCTAACCCCGGATAGGCGCTCATTGGATCGTGACAAGATCCTCCGTCTGCATCTTCTTCAACTGCCCGCACGCCGCATAAATATCCAACCCCCGCGGCCGCCGCACGTAGCACGGCATCGACTTCATCACAATCTTCTGAAAACTCGCCACCCGCTCCGGATCCGGCGTCTGGAACGGAATCCCCGGTCCCGGGTTCAGCGCAATAATATTCACCTTCGCCCGCATATTGGCCAACAACGCCACCACCCGCCGCGCATCGGCATCCGTATCGTTCACCCCGCGCAGCATCACATACTCAAAAAACAAAAACTCCCGCGGCCGAAGAGGAAAGGCCTTACAAGCCTCCATCAAATCGGCCAAATGATACTTCTTCGTAATCGGCATCAACTCCCGCCGCTGCTCCTCGTGCGAAGCATTCAACGAAATCGCCAGATGCGGCCGCACCTCCGCCGCCCCCAACTCCGCAATCTTCGGCACAATGCCCGACGTCGACACCGTAATCCGCCGCTGCGAAAAACCCACCCCATGCGCATCGCACAGAATCCGCGTGGCCTTCAACACATTCGGCAAATTCAACAGCGGCTCGCCCATCCCCATCATCACGATATTGACGTGCTCGGCCCGCGGGTCCAGCCCATGCTCTTTGCAAACATGCAGCACCTGGCCCACAATCTCGCCCGCGCTTAGGCTCCGCTCCAGCCCCATCTGCGCCGTCAAACAGAACTTGCAATCCACCGGACATCCCACCTGCGACGAAATGCAAATCGTGTGCCGGTCGTCCTGCGGCATCAACACCGTCTCCACACTCCGCCCATCGGCCGGCAGCTTCAACAGGTACCGCGTCGTCCCATCGGCGGAGTCAAACCGCTGGTCTACCTCCAGCCGCCCGTGGGGCATCCGGCTCCGCAGTTGATCCCGCAACTCCTTCGGCAACGCCGTCGACTCGTCCAGATCCGCAACGTTGCGGCGGTACAATGCATCATATATCTGGCGGGCTCGGTACGGCCGCGCTCCCTCTCCCAGCAGTTCAAGCAGGTCGGGGACATCAAGTCCAAGTAAAGTAGGCTGAGCGCGTTGTCCCATCCCTTCTAGAATAGAAGGGAAACCTGCGCTAGCGCATTCCATGTCAAAAACTTTGAATCGATCTCTTGCCGTCGAGACCACGGTGCTTCCCAACGGCCTCAAAATTATCACCGAGTCCATGCCTGGCGCCCGCTCGCTTTCCCTCGGTATCTGGCTCCGCTCCGGTTCCCGCCGTGAAACCGCCGCCGAAAATGGAATCAGCCATTTCATCGAGCACATGCTCTTCAAAGGCACCGAGCGCCGCACCACCCACGAGATCGCCCGCGAACTCGACACCATCGGCGGCTACTCCGACGCCTTCACCGGCAAGGAAATCGTCAGCTTCAACGCCAAGGTTCTCGACGAACACGCCCCCCACGCCTTCGACATCCTGTCCGACATGATCCTCCGCCCCCTCTTCCGCGAAGAAGACGTGGTGAAGGAACAAGGCGTCGTCCTCGAAGAGATCAAAATGGATTTGGACAGCGCCGAATCCCAAACCCACGAGCTCTTCTGCAAAAAGTTCTGGAAGGAAGACGCCCTCGGCTGGCCCATCCTCGGCACGCCCAAAACCGTCAAAAGCTTCCACCCCAAAATGCTCCGGGAATACTGGACCCGCCATTACATCCCCGGCAACATGCTCATCACCGCCGCCGGAAAGGTAAAGCACGCCGCCTTCGTCAAGATGATCGACGCCGTCATGGGCTCCATGCCCAAAGGCGCCCAGCTGCCCGCGCTCCCCGAAGTCAACGTCTTCCCGCAGATCGCCATGAAGACCAAGGCCTCGCTCGAACAGGCCCAACTCTGCATCGCCGCCCCGTCGTACCCGATGGTCCACGCCAAACGCTTCGGCTGCTATCTGCTCAACACCATCCTCGGCGGCGGCATGAGCTCGCGCCTCTTCCAAAACGTGCGCGAACGCCAGGGCCTGGTCTACAACATCGGCAGTGAACTGTCGCTCTATCGCGATTCCGGCGCCATGGCCATCTACGCCGGCACCTCGCCCACCTCCCTTCGGAAAGTGGTCTCCAGTGTCATGGAAGAACTCCGCGGCATCAAGAACGGCCCCATCGCCGCCGAAGAACTCCGCCGCGCCAAGGAAAATCTCAAGGCTTCCGTCGTCCTCGGCCTCGAATCGCCCGGCTCCCGCATGTCGAATCTCGCCCGCCAGGAGATCTTCTTCGGCCGCTTCCTCGATCTCGATGAAACCATCGCCTCCATCGACGCCGTCCAAATTACAGACATCCAGGACATCGCCCAGACGTTCTTGAAACCCGAGAACATGGCTCTCACCGTCGTCGGCCCCGTCGGCACCGAAAAGTTCACCCGCCGCGATCTCGTCTGCTAACTATGCCTCTCCGGCACATTGCGAAGCTGTGCGCCCTGCTGCTCACCGCGGCCCTGGCGCCCGCGGCCGATTGGGGCGCGCTGCAACCGCAGGGCTTCGTCAGCGATTTCGCCGGCGTCGTCGACCCCGCCTCCCGCCAACAGATCGACGCCTACTGCGCCGCTGTCCAAAAGGCTACCGGCGCCCAACTCGCCTTCGTCGTCCTCCGCGATCTCGACGGCGAGCCCGTCGAAGACGTCGCCAACACCATCTATCGCAAATGGGGCATCGGCCAGAAAGGGGAAAACAACGGCGCCCTGCTCCTGCTTTCCGTCGCCGATAAGCGCAGCCGCCTGGAAGTCGGCTACGGCCTCGAACCCATCCTGCCCGATGGCTCCGCCGGCGATATCCTCCGCGCCATGCGCCCCTCGCTCAGGCAAGGTCAGTATGGCGCAGCGTTTCTCGTTGCCGCGCATCAAATAGGGGAGAAGGTTGCTCGGGAAAAAGGAGTGACCATCGACGAAGCCGTGCGCCCCCGCCGGCCCGTCTCCCGTCCGCAAAAGGGCCT
>CAMATG010000828.1 GCA_945860645.1 Candidatus Sulfopaludibacter sp. SbA3
GGGAAGGATACTTGGGTTGCGCGAAATCTGCCTGACTGGCCGGTGGTTTCGCTGGACCGGTTGCGGGATGAAATGGGTGTTTCCCCGACCGATAACCAGGGTGCCGTGGTGCAGGCGGGCAAGGAGCGGGCGCGGGAGTATTTGCGAAAACGGGAGCGGTTTGTGTGGAATGCGACGAACCTTTCGCGGCAGATACGGACACAGTTGATCGACCTGTTGGCGGGCTATGGGGCGCGGGTTCGTTTGGTGTACGTGGAGGCGTCCGCCGATAAACTCTTCGCGCAGAATCGGGGGCGGGAGCGCGTTGTGCCGCCGGCCGTGATGGAACGCTTGCTGGGAAAGTGGGAGGTGCCGGATGTGGGCGAGGCGCACGAGGTGACGTACTGTGTCGGCTAAGTATCCGCGCAGTTTCCACCTGCCGTGGTCGCCCGGTGGTACGCGGGACGACAAGCGCATGGCGTCGGTGGCGGGGCTGATTGGGACGGAGATTGTAGTCACCGAAAAACTGGACGGGAGCAACATGGCGCTGACGCGCGAGGCTGTGTTTGCCCGGAGCCATTCGGGGCCGCCGTCGCACCCGTCGTTTGCCTGGGCGAAGGCGTTGCAGGCGCGGATTGGCGGGCAGATTGAGCCGGGCGTGACGCTATTTGGGGAGTATTGTTATGCGGTGCACTCGATCATATACGAGGAGTTGCCGGGGTATTTTTTCCTTTTCGGGGTGAGGGATGATGCCTCCGGCGCGTGGTGGGAATGGGATTTGGTGACGGCGCAGGCGGGGTTGCTGGAGTTGCCGACGGTGCCGGAATTGTTTCGCGGAGTGGTGGAATCGGAGGGGGCGTTGGAACGGCTGGTCCGTGGGGTGGGCGGAGGAGTTTCTGTGTTCGGCGGGGAGAGAGAAGGCGTGGTGGCGCGGGTGACGCGTGGGTTTGGCGATGCGGAGTTTGCGGGAGTGCTGGGGAAATATGTTCGCGCGGACCACGTGCAGACCGATGAACACTGGATGTTCCAGGAGCTTCGGGTGCAACGCGGCCCGCGCGGTTAGCGGTTGCTAGCTTTGGCTGGCTTGCAGGGCCTGGTCGAGATCCCACAGGATATCTTCCAGGTCCTCAATGCCGATGCTCAGGCGGATCATGTCCGGTTCGACGCCGGCGGCGGTCTGCTGTTCGGCATTCAACTGCTGGTGCGTGGTGGAAGCCGGATGGATGACCAGGCTGCGCGCATCGCCGACGTTGGCCAGATGCGAGAAGAGCTTCATGTTATCGACGAACTTCTTCCCTGCTTCGTAGCCGCCTTTGATGCCGAAGCTGAAGACAGCGCCGGGGCCCTTGGGCATGTACTTCTGTGCGAGGGCATGATACGGGCTGGACTTCAGGCCCGGGTACTTCACCCACTTCACGAGGCTGTGATTTTCCAGGAATTCGGCGGCCGCCTGTGCGTTGGCGACGTGGCGGTCCATGCGCGGGCCCAGCGTTTCGACGCCCTGCAGGAACAGGAACGAGTTGAACGGGCTGACGCAGGGGCCGAGGTCCCGGAGGCCTTCGACGCGGGCTTTCAGGATGAAGGCAATGGCGTTCAGCGGGCTGGGCAGATCGGCAAAGACCAGGCCGTGATAGGCGGGCGATGGCTTGTTCAGCAGGTTGTGCGCCGACTTCGACCAGTCGAATTTGCCGCCGTCGACAATGATGCCGCCGATGGAATTGCCGTGGCCGCCCATGAACTTCGTGAGCGAGGCAACGACGATGTTGGCGCCGTGCTCGATCGGCCGGCACAGGTACGGAGAGGCGAAGGTGTTGTCGATGACGAGCGGAACGTTGGCTTCCTTGGCGATGTTCGACACGGCTTCGATATCAAGCACGTTGCCGCGCGGGTTGGAGATGGTTTCGCCATAAATGGCGCGGGTTTTGGGCGTAATGGCCTTGCGGAAGTTTTCCGGATCATCGGGATCAACGAACGTGACGTCGTAGCCCATGCGGCGGAAGCTGACGTCGAACTGCGTGTAGGTTCCGCCGTAGAGCGTGCTGGCGGCGACGATGTGGTCGCCGGCTTCGAGGATGCTGTTCATCGCGATGAACTGCGCGGCTTGTCCAGAGGCCAGAGCCAACGCCGCCGCACCGCCTTCGAGCGAAGCCACGCGCTGTTCCAACACGTCGGTGGTCGGATTCATCAGACGCGTATAGATGTTGCCGAATTCCTTCAGGGCGAACAAGTTGGCGGCGTGGTCGGAGTCGTTGAACGTGAACGACGTGGTTTGGAAGATCGGTACCGCGCGCGCGTTCATGGCGCTTTGCGGAGAGTAACCTGCATGGAGGCTGCGGGTATTGAAGCCTAGAGGACGTTGATCTGACATGGCCCCTATTTTAGCCAACGGTCCAGGTTTTCGCTGACGAAGGCGTCGTCGTTGAGTTCGGGGTATTGGGCATAGACGCGGTCGATCTCTTCGAGCTGGCCGGGGCTGAGTCCTTCGTTGGGATCGAGGCACCAGAGGCCTGCCAGAAGTCCCTGCCGGCGGAGGACTTCGTGAAGACCGGCGATGCAACCGTGGAATTGGTTGGCGGCGTCGAAGAAGGCGGCATTGGAATCGGTGACGGCGATGGCTCGCGCGAGATGTTCCGCGCTGACTGTGGCCGTTTCCAGTTCCGCTTGCAGTTCAACGGCGCGGCGGGTCCACACAGACCAGTGGCCGAGGAGCCCGCCCTTGATGCGCAGGGTTCGTCCGGCGAAGTGGTGCGGAGTCAGTAGATCGAGCACGATGTTGTCGTCGTTGCCGGTATAGAGGGTGATGTCGTCACGACCGCTATCGGCGACGGCGCGGATTACGTCGATGGTCTGATACCGGTTGAATGGCGCCATCTTGATACCGATGACGTTCGGAATTTCGGCGAACTTTCGCCAGAACTCGTAGGGGAGCACGCGGCCACCAACGGCGGGTTGCAGATAGAAACCAACCACGGGAAGAATCTCCGCGACGGCCCCAACGTGTTCGATCAGCTTGCGCGTGTTCGCATTCGGCAGCGCGGCCAGGCTGAGCAGTCCGGCATCGAAGCCTAGGTTCTTTGCCAACGCCGCCTCGCGCTCCGCCTGCTTCGTAGGGCCGCAAATACCCGCAATGCCGATCACGTCTTCGCGCC
>CAMATG010000829.1 GCA_945860645.1 Candidatus Sulfopaludibacter sp. SbA3
TAACCGACACCCGCACTCAAAAACACACCTACCTCCGCACCAACCTCGCCCCCCAAGAACTCCGCCAAAAAAACACCCAAATCCCACCCCACAAATCCGTCACCCTCGAATGGCTCATCCACCCCTCCGAACTCGAACAATTCGGCACCCCCATCGACCTCACCGCCACCATCACCCTCGAGAAACTAACCACCACCCTCCCCATCAAGTCGAAATAATCCCAAACACATTCCCCTCCGGATCCACCCCGTCCACCCCACCCCAAGGCCGCCTCAACAACCGCACGCCCAGCCCCTCCAACCGCCCCACGTCCCCATCAAAAACCAGCTTGATCGGCGTCTCCTCCCGCACCGGCCCCACCTCCCAATCCCCCTCCACCCCATGCAACCCAAACCCCTCAAACTCCACCCACCCAGCCGACTCCGCCTTCACCGCCAGCCCCATCACATCCCGGTAAAAAGCCGTCATCCCAGCCAAATCCCGCACAAAAATCATCGCCATCCGAATTGCCATAATTCCCAGCCTACCCCGAACTCCTTACAACTTCCTTACATCTTTCAAGCCGCTATGCATCACTCTCAACCCAGAGGTAAACCATGAAAACACTATCAGCACTCACGCTCATCTTCTTCGGAGGCGCCTTTTCGGCGTCGGCCATCTCCTGCGGCACAGTCGCCACCCCCGGCGCCTGCACGCTAAACGTCAACAATCAGGTTCAATACACTTTCAATAACTTCAACTTCGTCACCAACTCCGCCACCGGCGGCGCCCCCCTTGTCACCGCCGCCGACGTCAATCTCAACCTCGTCACCGGCGGCGGCCTCTCCGGTATCCTCCAAGTGAGCAAAGTCACCACCACCGCTAATCCCAACGTCGTCTTCCTGGCCAACAACGGCGGCGTTTCCACTTTCTCCTTCAGCTACGACGTCTCCATCGCCGCCATCGGCGCCGGCACCGTCAGTCTGATCAACCCCGCCAGTGTCGAGCTCAACACAAGCTCCTTCAGCAACAATGGCTCCGGCGCCGTCCAACTCGTCCTCCCCGGCGCGCCAGTCTGCCAGGCAATCACCACCTCCACCCTCGACATCTGCACGCTGCCCGCCGGCACTACCACCACGCTGAGCACCGGCAATATCGTCGCGCTCTCCGGCAACTCGGGCAATGTCAGCATCGGCACCTTCAGCAATATCTTCAACGCCAGCTTCACGCCCGACCCGCCAACCGGCGTCCCCGAGCCCTCGTCGTACGCCCTCTTCGGCTCCGGCCTCGCAGCGCTCTGCTACCTCCGCCGCCGTCAGTGACAACATCGCCAGCCCATTCACGCCTAACCGTGTATGGGCTGGTTACTTTCTCTCTCCTCCGCCATCATCGCCGCCATCGCCGGCTGCCTCCTCGCCTTCTACATCGGCGAAAAATGCGTCACCTGGTATCGCATCAGCAGCTTCGAAGGCGGCTCCGGCTATGCCGTCGTCTTCATCGCCTTCGGTGGCCTCCTCGCCGGCTTCGGCGTCGGCCTGACTGTCTCGAAGTCCTTCGGCACCGGCTTCCTCCACGGCACCGGCCTCGCCCTCGCCACGGTAGTAGCCATCTCCGGCGTAGTCTATCTCCTCGCCCGCCTCGGCGGCGACGTCCCGCCCGAACTCAACGGCGACACGCTCCACCTCCAAGTCGAAATGCGCATGGCACCCGGCTGGCAACCCTCCCATCTCGCCCAGGCCGGGCGCAACTACTGCCTGCTGACATCACTCGCCGGCAACCAGCGCCGCCGCCCCCGCTACGGAACACTGGACTTCAAAAACGCCACCCAACAAGACGGCCGCTGGATCGTCCCCTGCCAGGTCGACATCCACTCCAACCGCTCCCCGCTCCTGGTCGGCGTCCAACTCGGCAAAAGGACCAATCTCGAATTCGTCTCGCCCCTGCCATCCCAGCCCACAGCCGCCAACGAACAGTGGACCGCCTGGTCCGCCACCGGCTTCTCCCAAACCCAAGCCCCCGGATACGAATACCGCGTCCGCGTGAAGCGCGACAACGTAGTCCGAGCCGAACGCCAAGCCGCCGAAACAGCGGCGTATGAAAACCGCCAACGCGACTTCGCCGCCCTCAACGACTCGTCTCCCTTAAAAGCCTGGCTCCCCTTCGCCAACTCCTACAACAGCGACGACATCTCCGGCCACGCCCAGCGCTACCTCGGCACGCGCCTCCCCGAATTTGAAACACTACTAGCGGACCCCGATCCCTCCATCGTCATCGGAGCCCTCAAAGTCCTTCTCTACCACCAGACACCCCCCAAGACGCTCACCCCAGCCATCATCGCCTCCGGCCGCGCCGTCCTCCCGCTCATTGAAAGAGCAAAACAAGCCAAGGACCCCGACGACCCCGACCAGCTAGCCGAAAAGCACGCCCGCGAATTCGTCGAAATCTGGAAGTCGGTAGCCGAAAAGACCAACGCCCCCACGGACAAAGTGAAAACCGAATTCGGCGTCGCCGCCGCCAACGCCAAGCAAGGCGACATGCAGGATCTGGCCCTCGCCATGCGCTAGCCCACGCCGTCTCTACAACCGCGCCTTCTCCGCCACCAACCGAACCAACCGCAACGGCTTCCGCGCCCACTCATGCTCGGCCACAACGTCCTCGTACTTCCGAATCACAAACCCATCAAAAATCCGTAGCAACTCATTGGTGTCATATTCAAAGGGAGCCCCGCCCGCCTCCCTGTGCGCGCACTCCACCACCACCACACCCCCGGGCCGCAACGCCTCCCGAATCCGATACACACTCCGCTTCTCAAGCGGATAAATCAGCGCAATCAGATCCCACTGCCCCACGCCAAAATCAAACTCCTCATCCGAAGCCAAAACGGCATTCAACTTCACCCCCGCCCTCCGCGCCTGCGCCAACCCGGCCGCCGAAGTATCAAACCCCGTCACATCCCAACCCAGCTTCGCCAAATAAACCGCATTCCGCCCCTGCCCCATGCCCACATCCAGCGCCCGCCCCGGCTTCCGCCCCTTCACCGCCTCCATCAACAACGCATTCGGCGCCCGCAAAAACCCCGCCCCCTCGTCCCCATAAATCGAGTCATAAAACACCCCCTTGGCATGAAATCGTTGTGGAACA
>CAMATG010000830.1 GCA_945860645.1 Candidatus Sulfopaludibacter sp. SbA3
GCGGTTGTACTGTGGCAACTCTTGAATGCGCTTGTTATCGATCACAAGCCCCGTCTGCGCGTCGTCCACACGCAGCAACGGCGTTTGCGCCGTCACGTCGACAGTCTGCGCCTGCGCCCCGAGCTCCAGTTTTAGATCAATGCGGACGCGGTCATCGACACGCAACGACAAATCGCGTTGCGTCACCGGCCGGAACCCGTCCTTTAGGCTGGTCAATGTGTAGGCGCCTGGCTGCAGCAGCGGAATCACGAACAGCCCCTGGTCATTGGAGGACGCGGTTCGCGAAATGCCCGTCGTATTGTTACTTACGGTGATGACCGCGCCCGGCACCGCCGCCCCAGACGCGTCGGTCACCTGGCCCGTGATCTGCGCTTGTTGTCCGTAAGCCAGCCCGGTGGCCAGGCTTAAAAGAATTAGATAACGGTTCCAGTACGTCATTTTTCTGTCCCTTTCGCGGCCAAATCGTCCAGCTTTAGCGGGGCACGTATAGCCGAATGAACTAAACCTATTCGTCGCTCTCCTCCGAGTCAAGCGGTTGCGGCGAAACAGATTTAAGTATTTTGAAAGCCTGCCCCTCCTCCGGCGTCCCCAAATCGCGTATACTCTCCCAAAATGGGGATTCATACACTACGCGCCGCCTGCGCGCTATCACTCCTGTGCGCCACGCTAGCCGCCCAGAACATCTCAGGCACCCTCTCCGGCTCCATCCAGGATTCCACCGGCGCCGCCATCCCCAACATCGAAGTCTCGATCGCCAGCGACCGCACCGGCTTCCAACGCCTCACCCGCACCAATGAATCCGGCCTCTTCACCTTCCCCGATCTCACCCCCACCGCCTATTCCCTCAAAATCAACACCCCCGGCTTCAACAAGTACGAACAGACCAACATCGAAATCACCTCCGGCTCCCAACGCTCCCTCGGCGCCATCGAACTCAAAATCGGCCAGACTTCCGAATCCGTCACCGTCGAAGCCGAAGCCGTCGCCGTCGCCCTCGGCTCCTCCGAAAAAGCAGGCACCCTCTCCGCCGCCGACATCGAAGCCATGGCCCTCAAAGGTCGCGACATCATGGACGCCGTCGGCCTCCTCCCCGGCATCGTCGACACCTCCGACTCCCGCGAATCCCCCTCCCCCTCCTCCATCGGCAATCTCTACATCGCCGGCGGCCGCAGCAACTCCAAGAACATGACCATCGACGGCGTCACTAACTTGGACACCGGTTCCAACGGCTCCGTCCACTCCATGCCCTCCATGGATTCCGTCTCCGAAGTCAAAGTCCTCCAGTCCAACTACGCCGCCGAATACGGCCGCAACTCCGGTGGCGCCATCACCATCATCACCAAAGGCGGCTCCAAGAAATTCCACGGCTCCGCCGGCTGGTACCATCGCCACGAAAACTACTCCGCCAACGACTTCTTCAACAATCGCAACGGCCTCTCCCGCCAGCCCTACCGCTATAACATCGCCAGCTACACCATCTCCGGCCCCGTCTTCATCCCTAAGTTCCTCGACAAAAAACGCAGCAAGATCTACTTCTTCTGGTCCCAGGAGTTTCAGGAACAGAAGGTCGGCTTCGGTGCCGCCCGCACCGTCCGCGTCCCCACCGCCGCCGAACGCACCGGCGATTTCTCCGGCTCCCTCGACGTCAACAATCGCCTCATCCCCGTCCGCGACCCCCTCGACAACAACCTCCCCTTCCCCGGCAACATCGTCCCCAAAGACCGCATCACCCAAGTCGGCACCGCCATCCTCAACCTCTTCCCACAACCCAATTTCCGCGACCCTCTTCCCGCCCGCCTCTCCCAATGGAATTACATCTCCCAGCAGTCCGGAGCCTACCCTCGCCGCACCGAAATCTTCCGCACAGACTTCCAACCCGCCAAAAATACCCAAACCTATCTCCGCGTCTCCAACAACGCCGACGAACAGCACCCTCCCTACGGCAGTTGGGTCACTGGCTCCGTCAATTTCCCCTTGACCCCCATCGTCTTCAAAGCCCCCGGCCGCGGCGCCACCCTCCACTCCACCACCACCCTCACCCCCTCCCTCTTCAACGAACTCATCTTCGGCGTCAGCCAGAACAAGCTCTTCTACTTCCCCGAACAGCCCGACAAGGTCCGCCGCGCCACCACCGGCATCGATTTGGGCCAGTGGTACCCGGACTTGAATCCCGATGGCTACATCCCCAACATGACCTTCGCCAGCGTCCCCAATTACGCCAACCCCACCATGGCCAACGGTCTGCCTTATTACAACTCGAACACCATCTTCTCCATCGTCGAAAACCTCACCAAACTCGCCGGCCGCCACGCCTTCAAATTCGGCGTCTACTTCGAACGCACCCGCAAGGACCAGTCCGCCAACGCACCCACCCGCGGCGCCATTAGTTTCGACAGAAACGTCAACAACCCGCTCGATACCAACTACGCCTACGCCACCGCTCTCCTCGGCTACTACAACAGCTACTCCGAAGCCACCGCCCGCCCGCAAGGCCAGTTCCGCTTCACCAACCTCGAGTGGTATTTCCAGGACGCCTGGCGCGTCAAACGCCGCCTCCTCATCGATTACGGTGTCCGCTTCTACCACAACATGCCCCAATACGACGCCCGCAACCAACTCGCCAGCTTCGTCCCCGGCCTCTATGACCCCAAAAACGCCGCCGTCCTCCTCCGCCCCGCCCGTGTCAATAACCGCGTCGTCGCCCTGGACCCCACCTCCGGCAATACCTACAACCAAACCCTCATCGGCACCTTCGCCCCAGGCGTCGGCAACCCCACCGAAGGCATGGTCGTCGGCGGCGTCAACAACTGGCCCCGCGGCATGTACACCGTCCCCGCCGTCAGCATGGCCCCCCGCATCGGCTTCGCCTGGGATCCCTCCGGAGCAGGCAAAACCGCCGTCCGCGGCGGTGGCGGCGTCTTCTTCGACCGTATCCAGGGCAACCCCTCCATGGGCCTCCTCGCAAACCCGCCCACCATCTCCACCCCCACCGTCTACTTCGGCAATCTCTCCGACATCGGCCGCAACTCCTCTGGCACCATCCTCGCCCCCACCGCCACCGTCACCGGCCTCATCGGCGACGTCCCCATGCCCACGGTCTACAACTTCAGCTTCGG
>CAMATG010000831.1 GCA_945860645.1 Candidatus Sulfopaludibacter sp. SbA3
CCCCACCCCCAACGACTTCGGCCAACTCGGCGGCCGCCCCTCCAACCGCCCCCTCCTCGATTGGCTAGCCGCCGAATTCGTGGCCAGCGGTTGGAACATCCAACACATCGACAAGCTCATCGTCACCTCCGCCACCTACCGCCAAACCACGAAAATCGACGAAGCCAAAGCCGCCGTCGATGGCGACAACAAACTCTACTGGCGCATGAACCAGCGCCGCATGGAAGGCGAAGCCCTCCGCGACGCCGTCCTCCAAGCCTCCGGCAGGCTCAATACCAAAGCCTTCGGCCCGCCAATAAAGACGCCCATCGAACAAGAAATCTACGACATCATCTTCACCGAAGCCGAGCCCGACAACCTCTGGCCCCTCCCCAAGGACCGCAGCGAGATCTATCGAAAATCGATCTATCTCCTCAACAAACGCACCGTCCGCCTGCCCATGCTGACGAACTTCGATCAGCCCGACGCCATCAGCTCCTGCCCCATCCGGGCCGTCTCCACGCACGCCCTCCAGGCGCTCTCGCTCCTCAACAGCGACTTCATGCACGAGCAGTCCCAGTCCCTCGCCGCCCGCGTCGACGAAAAGTGCAAAGGCAACCTCGACTGCCAGCTCCAAACGGCCTACAACATCACGCTCCAGCGCCCCCCGCGCCCCGAAGAACAGCAACTGGCCCGGCAATATCTCACGCAGAAGAGTTTGCCGCTCGAAGACTTCTGCAAGGCTCTCCTCAACCGCCATGAGTTCGTCTACATCCCCTAACCGCCGCAGCGTCCTCAAATCCGGCCTCGGCGCCATCGCCGCCGAATGGCTCCTCCAGCGCGACCTCCACGCCGCCGGCGTCAGCCCCCTCGCGCCCAAGCCGCCCCACTTCGCCCCAAAGGCCAAACGCGTCATGTTCCTCTTCATGGTCGGCGCCCCGTCGTCCATCGACATGTTCGACCCCAAGCCCGCCCTCACCAAATACGCCGGCCAAAAACTCCCCCCCAGCTTCGGCAAAATCATCTCCCAATTCACCACCGGCGACACCGCCCTCCTCCCCTCTCCCTGGGAGTTCAAAAAGTACGGCCAGTCCGGCATCCCCGTCAGCGGCCTCGCCCCCCACGTAGCCCAGTGCGTCGACGACGTCTGCATGGTCCGCAGCTTCTTCACCGAGAGCGCCGTCCACGCCCCGGCCATGTACCAGGTCCACTCCGGCCGCGTGCTAACGGGCTACCCCTCCATGGGCGCCTGGGTCACCTACGGCCTCGGCTCCCCGGCCGATAACCTCCCTGCCTACGTCGTCATGCCCCAACCCGAAGGCACGCCCGAAGGCGGCACGCCCTGCTGGAGCAGCGGCTTCCTCCCCTCCGTCTACCAGGGCACCCTCCTCCGCTCCGGCCCCAACCCGATTCTCCATCTCAAAAACCCCAACGGCGTCACCCCCGAACGCCAGAAAAACACGCTCGACCTCCTCCAGGAGATGAACCGGCTCGATTCAACACCCGGCGACAACGAACACGCCGCCCGCATCGCCAGCTACGAGTTAGCGTTCAAGATGCAGTCAGCCGCACCCGAAGCCGTCGACCTCTCCAAGGAATCCGAAGCCACCAAAAAGCTCTACGGCCTCGACGAAAAGAACACCTACGACTTCGGCTCCCGCCTCCTCCTCGCCCGCCGCTTAATTGAACGCGGCACCCGCTTCGTCCAGATCTATTCCGGCGGCGGCCCCGTTAGTATCCAGTGGGACGCCCACAAGGATCTGGTCGCCAATCACGAAAAGATGTCCGGCCTCACGGACAAGCCCATCGCCGGCCTGTTGAAGGACCTGAAATCCCGTGGCCTGCTCGACGAAACCCTCGTCATCTGGGGCAGCGAATTCGGCCGCTTGCCGATGTCCGAAGGCGGCAACGGCCGCGACCACAACCCCCACGGCTTCACCATGTGGTTCGCCGGCGGCGGCGTCAAGGGCGGCCGCATCGTGGGCGAAACCGACGAGTTCGGCCTGAACGCCATCGGCGAAAAATACCACATGCGCGACTTCCACGCGACCATCCTCCACGCCCTCGGCCTCGACCAGCACAAGCTCTTCTACCTCCACAACGGCCGCAACGAAAAGCTCACCGATTTTGGCGGCACCGTCATCGACAAAGTCTTCATCTAACGGGAAGTGCGAACCCTCTGCCTCCTAATTCTGTCCGTCGCGCTGCCAGCCCAGCCTGCGAAAGATCTCTGGACCGCCATTGAGCCGATCTACGCAAAGACACTACAGCACCCCTTCCTAACCGGCCTAACCGACGGCACGCTCCCCAAGGAGCGATTCACGTTCTACCTCCAACAGGACGCCGCGTATCTCGACGCCTTCTCCCAAGCCCTCCTCGATCTAAGTCAAAAAGCCCCCGACAAACAATGGGCCCAAACACTCCGCCGCCACGCCAAGGAAGCGATCGCCGCCGAAAAGAAGCTCCCCCCCGCGCCCATGGCGCCAACGAACTACGCGTACGTAAATCACTTCCGCCACGCCGTAGCGACAGGTACATTCGCCGAAGGCCTGGCCTCCCTCCTCCCCTGCTATTGGATCTACCAGGAGGTAGGCCGCGAACTAGTCCGCAAAGGCTCAAAGAACGCCGACTACCAAAGCTGGATCACCAGTTACGCCAGCCCCGACTACGCCAAAAGCGTCGCCGAAGTCCTGGCCATGTACAACACCGCCGCCCCCAAACTAACGCCCGCCCAACGCGCGAATGCGAAGGATCTCTTCATCAAATCCGCCCGCTACGAATACCAATTCTGGGACATGGCCTTCCGCCAAGAACCCTGGCTCCCCTAAGATTCCCCTTGGTACCGTGACGCCAGGAAACCCCGTAACTTAGGATTTCCCCTCCACCACAACCACCCCAGATTTCCCCGGGAGCCGTGCTACCGGAAATCCCCGTAATTTAAGATTTACCCGAAGCACCGCAGCACCCCGAGTCCTCCAAACCGAGCAATCCGGGTGTCCACCCGGCCCGCAACCACCCCAAGCCCCCAGATTTCCCTGGGTACCGGGTAACCGGGAAACTCCGTAAATTAGGATTTACCCCCACACGAGCCCCTCGAATTCCCCGAGAGCCGCGCTACCGGGAATCCCCGGCG
>CAMATG010000832.1 GCA_945860645.1 Candidatus Sulfopaludibacter sp. SbA3
CGGCAATCAGACGTTCGTGATTCCCCAGTCGCATTTGATTGAACTGCTCCGCATTCAGGGCGAGAAGAGATCGTCGATAGAGATGAGCAAGGAAGGCGCCATCCTGCGATGGCGTGGGACGTTGGTACCGCTGGTGGATCTGAACGAGGCGCTGCAACTGAGCGCCGGTGATTTCGACCGGGGAGAGGTCCGGAACATCGCCATACTGGAGGCCGAGGGGGCGACGTTCGGACTGGTTCTGGACCGGATCCGGGCGACGAGAGAGATCGTCGTAAAGCCGCTTGGGAAGCAGTTGAAGCGGATGACGTGGTACGCGGGTGCGACCATTCTGGGCGATGGGTCCGTGGCGCTGATTCTCGACGTTGCCGGGCTGGCCCGGCGCGAGAGAATCGCATCGCGGGGCGAGGCGGCTTCAAGTACGGAGGCCGTGGGCGAAGGTACGATTGCCGACAAGAAGCAGTTTCTATTGTTTGCCTGCGGGAGCTATACGCGGCTCAGCGTGCCGTTGGCGCTGGTGGACCGGCTGGAGAAATTTCCGGCGGCGCAACTGGAGCGGATGGCCGATTCCTGGGTTGTGCAGTACCGGGGCGCGTTGCTGCGTGTCGTGGCATTGGCGAAGGTACTTGGCGCAGGCGGCGAGGAATGCATGGAGCAAAAGCACGTGCAGGTGATTGTGGTGCGCCGTGGCGCGAAGGCGATCGGGTTGGCGGTGGATCGGATCATCGACGTACAGCAAGGGGAAGTGACGGCGCCCAGCCCGACTTCGGCAAGCGGCCTGCTGGCGACCTATGTGCTGAATGACGCGGCCACGGAACTGCTGGATCTGGCGAGTGTGTTGGAGGTGGCCGATCCGGTGTGGAATCAGCCGCCGTGGAGTGCCAAAACGGATGGTGCACCGATTCTCATCGGCGCTCATTCCCCGTTCGTGGCCACGTCGCTCCGTCAATATCTGGAGCTGGGCGGATACCCCGCCACCGTGCGCGGTTCCGGAGAAGAGATGGTGAAATCGATGGAAGGCGGCGGTTTCCGCGCTGTTGTCATGGAATGGCCAACGCCGGACGGCGGCAGCTGGATGGAAACATTGCGGGCGCGCAGTGAGTCGGCAGGCATCCCGGTGATCACCGTTGGCGACTCGACCGGCGATGCGCCGCCGGACTGGATGAACGGCAGCTGCCCGCCGCACGATTGCCACAGCCTGTTGCGGATGCTGGAACTTTCCTGGCACGAGCAACCGGCGCCGGCTGAAACAGGAGTGAGTCAATGACCGTTGTGACCTTTCACGTTGGGTCCGTTCTCTGCGGCGCGGAGGTGGACTGCATCCAGGAGGTGCTTCGGCACCAGGAACTGACACCGATACCGCTTGCCGCGGCAGCAACCCCCGGGCTGTTGCACCTTCGCGGCCAGATATTGACAGCGATAGACCTCCGTTCGGTCTTCGACCTCCCGGCGCGCGATCCAGGCACCAAGCCCGTGTGTGTGATCGTCCGCAAAGGGGACTTGGCGGCCAGCCTGCTGGCAGACCGCATCGGGGAAGTTGTGGAAGTGGAACCCGATGCGATCGAGGCGCCGCCAACGCACTGGCAGGGGCCAATGCGTGAATATTCTCGCGGAGTAACGGATCGGTCCGATCAGCTACTTCTTCTGCTCGATGCGATGCGGATTCTGGACATCGAATCCAGCCAGGAACCCGCGCAGGACGAGATCAACTAACAGAACTTACCGAATCGAAAGAGAGAGTCGTGATGTCTTGGGAATTCAAGAGTCTACGCCACAAGCTCATTGTTAGCTTTGGCATTACCGCCGCGCTCGGCCTGTCCGCAGTGGCTTTACTGTCCTACCGGCAAAGCCGGGCCACGCTTTGGCGCAACGCCGAAGCCAGCCTTGGTCAGCAGGCATTCGCGCTCGCCGACAAGATTGATCGAAATCTGTTCGAGCGTTATGGGGATGTCCAGGCGTTCGCATTCCATCCCGGCGCACGGGGATCGCAGAGCCAGGTGAGCGAAGCGGCGAATTTCTTCATGCAGGCCTACGGGCTGTATGATCTGGCGATTGTTGCCGATCGGGATGGCCGGATTGTGGCCGCCAACACGGTGACGTTTGAGGGCAAGCCCCTCGACACCCGAGCCCTGATTGGCCGGAGTGTGCGGGGCGAGGACTGGTTTGAGGCGTGCCTCGGAGGCAAGGTCCGCAAGGGAGAGTCGTTCGTATCCGACGTGAAGGAAGATGCGATGGTGGCCGAGGTGTACCGGAACCGTGGCATTGCGATGAACTTCGCCGCGCCTGTCTTTGACGAAAGTGGCAACGTGACCCGGGTGTGGTCCAACCGCGCCTCCTGGGAGCGGATCACACGGCAGATTACGCGGGAGCATCTCGCAGCCGCTGGAGAAGCGAAAAACTCACTCTACGTGCAACTGGTGAACAAGGCCGGCCTTCTCATCGAAGATGCCAACGAGGCCCAACTTTTCAAGGCGAACCTCTTGGAAAACGGCAGCATCGCGGCAAAACTCGCTATCGCCGGAAAAGACGGGTTCTCGGAGGAGAAAGACGGCAAGGGCGTCGACACCCTCGTCGGGTACGTTGCCCAAAAAGGCTATGGCCCATTCAAAGGGAACGGTTGGGGAATCCTGTTGTCACAAACCTCTCGCGACGCTTCGGCGGCCGCGGTCGAACTCGGCTGGTTTATCGCCGGAGCCGGCGTGGTGATCGCCCTGCTCTGCGTCGGCGTGGCCGGATACGTTGCCAAGAACGTGGCGGAACCGCTGGTGGAGGCCATGCATGTAATTGAGGCTGTTGGCCAAGGAGACCTGAGCCGGAAGGTGGAAGTCCACGGCCAGGATGAAGTGGCGCGACTGTCGATTGCGTTCAACCAGATGGTGGACCGGATGCGAGAGACGATCCGCATGATCCGGGTGCACAGTGTCGGCGTCGGCGGCTCCGGAGAAGAGATCGCCGGGCTGAGCATTCAGATGACGGAAGCCGCCAACGCCACCTCCACGCAAGCCAACGTGGTGAGCGCCGCCAGCGAGGAGATTGCCACGACGATCCAGGTACTGGCCTCGTCGTCCACCGAGATGATGGCATCCATCCAGGAGATCTCGCGAAACAC
>CAMATG010000833.1 GCA_945860645.1 Candidatus Sulfopaludibacter sp. SbA3
AAGGGGGTAACGCTCGCGTTCATAGTCGTGGATCAGGTTTAGGAGCAGTTCCAGGAGCGCCTCCTCTTCGGCGGAGAGGCGGGTTTCGCCCTTGGCCATGAGGTTCTCGACGATTCCGAGAAGCCGGTCGTTCTCCGCATCGGTTTTGATGACGCCGGGGTGGGCTTTGCTGAGAAGCCGACCATAGGCCCTCGTGTCGAATTGCGTTTCGGTGAGGATCATTGTCGCCATTCTCCTTTGTCGTACTCCCGATGGGTGAGGATGTGTTTGATGTAAACCGCTTGCTGGCGGTAGTGGACGAAAGCGATGAGCCTGTATTTGTTTCCGCCAATGTCGAAGACAACCAGGTCCCCCACAAAATCGGCTGTATTCACGCTGCGGCGGATCGCCGCTGGCGTTGGCCAGTTGGAGGCTTCCACAATTTGCGCCCAACGATTGAGTGGTCCCAATGCGTCCGGCAAGAGCTGAGCGAATTCGCGAATGGCGCGACGCGATATGACGCGCACATCTCGAAGTTCCCACAATGGGAACCCAGAGTCAAGCTGGGCGCGCGGGCGCCGTTGGCGGCTGGTATTATGACTGCGGAGCCCTCCGCGATGAAGGTCTCCACTTGGGGGCACGATGGCTGACGAACTGCCGGAGATTCAGACGCAGGACACCGAGAGCGCTTCGCGCCGGGACCTATTTCAACTGGGCGCGTTGTTGGGTGTGGCGGCCATGCCTGCTGCCGCCGCGGCCGGGCCGCTGCGCGCGGGGCCGGATGTTTATCAGTCAATCGGTGTGGAGCCGGTGATCAATTGCCGGGGCACGTTTACGATCATCGGGGCGTCGATTGAGCTGCCCGAAGTGCGGGCGGCGATGGATGCGGCGTCCCAACATTTTGTCCAATTGGACGAGCTGGCGCACGGCGTCGGTCAGCGGCTGGCGGAGATCACGGGCGCTGAGTGGGGCATGGTTTCGGCGGGGTGCGCGGCGGGGTTGAAACACGTCGCGGCGGCTTGTGTTTCTGGTGGGAATCCGGAGAAGTTGTTGCGAATTCCGGACTTGACGGGGCTCGATAAGACCGAGTGTGTGGTGCCGCGGACTTCGCGCAGTGTGTACGACCACGCCATTCGGAACATTGGGCTGAAGATGATCAACGTCGATACGGCCGAGGAGTTTCAGAGCGCGCTGAGTTCGCGCACGGCGATGATCTATTTGAACTCGGGCGGGTCGGCCGATAGCGGGCCGTTGTCGCTTGAGAATATTGCCCGGATGGCGAAGCCGTGGGGAATTCCGATTCTCGTCGATGCGGCGGCGGAGGTGTTGACGATTCCCAATATCCACTGGCTCGGGGCGCTTCGGTGGTGGCTTATTCGGGCGGTAAAGCGATCTGCGGGCCGCAGTGCGCGGGGCTACTATTGGGGCGGAAGGACATTCTGCAGTCGGCCTGGCAGGCGAGTTCGCCGCATCACGGGCCGGGGCGGGATAACAAGGTGGGCCGGGAAGAGACCATCGGCATGGTGGCCGCCGTGGAGGCCTGGGCGAAGCGGGACCACAAGGCCGAATGGGCGCGGTGGATGGGCTATCTGGACACGATTGCCAAGCGCGTGACGCAGGTGGAGGGGGTGAAGACTTCCGTTCGCGAGCCGCGTGGGTTGAGCAATCGCACGCCTACTTTGCAGATCTATTGGGATCCGGCGAAGCTGCATGTGACGGGCGAGGAACTGGCTGAGACTGTTGCGCGGACGAAGCCGCGGATCGCACTGGGCGCGGGCGGGGGACTGCCGCGCAAGGGCGGGCCCGATTCAGCACCGGAGGGGACGACGTCGCTTGAAATTGCGGCGTGGATGATGCAGCCGGGGAACGATAAGATTGTCGCCGAACGGTTGCACGAACTGCTTTCGCAGAAGCGTTCCCCGAAGCCCGCCGCGGCGGCGCCGGCGGGGAATTTGACGGGCCGTTGGGACGTGGCCATTCAGTTCTTTTCCAGCAGCAGCCAGCACACGCTGACGCTGGAACAGAAGGGCAACACGCTGCAAGGCACGCATAAGGGCGAGTTCACGGTGCGCGATGTGTTTGGCACGATTGACGGCGATAAGGTGAAGCTGCAGAGCACGCAGAGTTCGCCGGGGGACTCGCTGACCTTCACGTTTTCGGGCACGCTGGCGGGTGATACGCTGGCCGGCCCCATCTACATGGGCGAGTATTTGACTGCGAAATTCTCGGCGACGCGGCACGTCTATCCGACGCAGCAGCGCACGATCCACATCCCCGGAGGGCCGCCGTTGGCGAACTGAGATGCGCACGCTGCTGTTGGCTCTATTGACGATGTTGGCGGGGTGCGGCGATCTGCTGTCGGTGCACCCGCTGGCGGCGAAGGGCGTGATGGATGGCACGTTGACGGGCGAGTGGATCTGCGCCGAGAAAGACTGCAAGGGCAGCGTGCTGGTGCGGCCGGAAGAGGGCTACTACGACATCATCTGGATCCCCGGCGAGGCCGATGGCGAACCGCTTCGGCTGCAGGGGCGGATGGTGAAAATCGGCACGCGAATGGTGCTGGATCTGGTGACGGCCAAACGCGCGGATTTGGCCATTCCCGGGCACTTTTTCATGCTTTTGGAGAAATCCGGCGCGGGCGTGAAGTTCCACTGGCTGGACTCCGATTGGCTGCGGAAACAGGCGGCGGGAACTCCGCACTTGATGGTGGACAGTAAACCCATTCTCACCGGCGATAGCGCAACGCTGCAGGCATTCCTGCTGCGGTTCGGGTTGGACCCGAAGGCCACCGCCGGGAGTATGGCGTTTCGGCGGGTTAAGGGATGAAGTTCTTCAAGTAGCGGCCGCTTTGGATGAGCGAGGCTTTGCGGAGTTCGAGGTCGCCTTCGTAGGCGCGGTCCTCGACTTCGATGCAGACGCCGCCGCTGTATCCGGTCTCGGTCAGCACGCTGAAGAACTTGCCCCAATCGACATCGCCCAGGCCGGGGAGCTTCGGCGTGTGCCACAGATTCGGGTAGGCGAAGACGCCGACTTCGTTCAACTTATCGCGGTCGATGCGGGCGTCCTTGGCGTGCATGTGGAAGAGCTTGGGGCCGAACTCGCGCATGGCTTTCAGGTAGTCCATGT
>CAMATG010000834.1 GCA_945860645.1 Candidatus Sulfopaludibacter sp. SbA3
CGCCTCCAACTTTCTGGACAAGGCCACGGTGGCGCTGGAACTGGTGCGCACACAGGTTCCGGCGTGTTGCCGGACGCATCCGCACGTCCCGAAAACGTAGGCTGCGATACCATAGAGTTTTCTTGAGGAGGACTCCTGAATGATCTACGGAAATGGCCGTCGCGATTTTATTAAGGGCGGCGCGCTGACTCTGGGCGCGCCCGCTTTGTTGAGCGCGATGCAGGCGACGAAGGCGATTAAGGTCGGGCTGGTTGGGTGCGGCGGACGTGGCTCCGGCGCGGCGGCGCAGGCGCTGAAAGCCGACGACTTTTCGAACCTGACGGCGATGGCCGATGTGTTTCAGGAGCGGATCGATGAATCCGTGGAACGGTTGAAGCGGATCCATAAGGACAAAGTGAAGGTGGAGTCGTCAAGCATGTATGTCGGGCTCGACGCCTACAAGAAGCTGATCGATTCCGATATCGATGTGGTGCTGCTGGCGACGCCGCCGGGGTTCCGGCCGGAGCAGTTGCGCTACGCCATTGAGAAGGGCAAGCACGTGTTCTGCGAAAAGCCGATGGCTGTGGATGGCCCCGGGCTGCGGCACGTGATGGAGACCGTGAAGATGGCGCGCGAGAAGCGGCTGAACCTGGTGGCCGGGTTCTGCTGGCGGTATTCGAACTACATCGTCGAGACGTTTGACCGCATCAACAAGGGCGACATTGGCAACCTGGTGAACTACTACGCCACCTACTACACCAACCCGGTGAAGCCGATGCCTCCGGCCGACACGCGTCCGGCCGGCATGAGCGACATCGAATGGCAGATCCGCAACTGGTACAACTTCACGTGGCTGTGCGGCGATTCGCTGGTGGAGCAGGCGATTCACAGCGTGGACAAAGTGGCCTGGGCGTTCAAGGACGCTCCGCCGGCGAGCTGCGTGGCGGTGGGCGGACGAGCGGTTCCGGCGCAGGGCGGCAACATTTTTGACCACTTCTCGGTGAACTATGTGTGGGCGAACGGGCTGCGCGCGACGGTGGCGAACCGGCAAATTGAAGGCTGCCACAACGAAAACGCCGACTACATCATGGGCACCAAGGGCCAGGCGATTATCGGCAAGGGGCCGAACCCGCGCATTGTGGGCGAGAACCCCTGGACGTTCAGCGGCCAGAAGTACGATATGTACCAGCGTGAGCACGACCTGTTGTTCCAGGCCATTCGCAAGGGCGAAGTGATGAACGACGGCGACCGGATGTGTTCGTCGACGCTGATGGGCATCATGGGCCGGATGGCGGCCTACACGGGCCAGCAGATTACGTGGGAACAGGCGTTGAATTCGCAGGAGCGGCTGGGTCCGGACAAGGTGGAGTGGGACGGCAAGTTTGAGCCGACCGCGCTGGCGCAGCCGGGTAAGACTCGGTTCGCTTAGTTTTCTTCTTCGAATAGGAAAGAGCGGACTTGCTCGCGCAGGCGGGCGAGTTCGCCTTTGTTGTGTTCAAGGGGTGGGTGGGCCCAGGTGGTGTCGGTGTGGCGGAGGCAGTCTTCGGCGAGAAGCCGGCCCATTGTTTCGAACGAGCCGAGGTCCTTCTTGAGACGCTCCGGTTCTGACCAGGTACCGAGGACGAAGACGCGGTCTTGTAAATCGGGCGGAGTCCTTGACTGAAACAGGGCCAGCCGCCCGGAGTCGTTATCGAAATCGATGATCAGGATTAAGTAACGGCTGGGAAAACGTCGGAGCTCATTCGTGTGTATGGACTCGAAATCCCCCAGAACCCGGCCCCAGCCACGCGCCTCCGGCAGGACCTGCAGCTTCGACTCCCTGACCGACTGGTGCGATTCGAACCCCTTGGCGATCTGACGGTTGGCGCCATCCTCGGGAACGATTTGAACGTGGGGTTGATGGCGATTGACCGTCACGGTTCAACGTCTCCTCGGATCAGCGCGCCGACGAGGTCGCCGTGAATTTGCAGGTCATCGAGACGGCGGACGATGGTCGGTTCCAGATGGCTTTTGCGGAAGAGGAACAGCGTATTTTCTTCAGAGAATGTCCGGATTGCTTCCGGGTTGTGAGAGGTAGCCAGGAACTGGCCGCCGCGATTGAACGCCTTGCGCAGGGCCATGACGAAGTGCCCCACTTCTTTTAGCGCGAGGTAGCTATCGGGCTCATCCCAGAAACAGAAGAGCGGTCCATAGGCGTCGTTGGCGGCAAGCACGAGGGCGCAAATCATGAATGACTTTTCGCCGTCGGAGAGATCGCGGAACGGAAGGCTGATGCTACCCGTCGTGTTCGAGAATCGGACTTGGAGAAATCGCTCGCCGTTGTCCCGGGAGACCTTTCGAATCTCTTCGAAGTCAGGCATCGTCTGCTTCAGATGTTTCTCAATTCGGGAATACGCGGCGGGAGCGAGGGAGAGAATTCCAGAGAACCAATCGCCGAAGTCATTGAGTTCGGAGTGCGGGTGCAGCGTCCCGCCGTCGGCGGTCCCGGAGATAGCCGGAGCGATGGGACTGAGAATGATCGAGCGGGAAAGCCACTGGCGAAAGAGGAAAAGGGGGTCGGTTGAGGATTTTTCGAGAGCGATAGGAAGTGCCACGAGAGTCCAGTCGATGCCCATCGGAGTCTCGGCCGGGGCTTCGGTCTGGTGTTGGGTCCGGTCGCGGCGGAGAACCGCCAGACCGTCGCAGAGCAGTATCTCGTGGGCCACCGTGAGGGTTTTGCCGCCGTTCCGCTGCTCAAAGACAATCCGGTATTCGTAGGTCCTGTTATTTAGGGTAACTTCGAGTTCGAGGCGCATCGGGACTTCGCTGCGTCCGCCGGAGAAGTCCGTGGGTTTCACCAGGTTGTCGACCCGGCTCTCGCCGCGCGCGATCCGTTGGAGGATTCTGAGTGCATAGCGGAGCGTCGATTTCCCGGATTTGTTGTCGCCGATCAGCAGCGTAGAGGACTGTCCGGCGAGGGGGAGTTCGAAGTTCTCCAGGCAGCGGAAGTTGTGAACGTAAAAGCGGCGAATCACTGCTGCATGATATCGCGGGAGAAGTAGCCGGTCTTGTGGCGGAAGACGAGGCCGGGGCGCTTTGCTTTGAGCTGGATTTTGCGGAAGGAGCCGTCGCGAGGGTTACTGGA
>CAMATG010000835.1 GCA_945860645.1 Candidatus Sulfopaludibacter sp. SbA3
GAGGGAGAAGAATTGCGCGACGAGGAGCGTTTCGGCTTCGGCGGCGGTGGACGGATTGGCGGTGAGCGCCGGGACAACGAGCGACCCGTCCGGGGCGGTGCGGAATGCGGCAAAGAAGGGGGTGTTGTTCCGTGTGGCGATGATGGCGCGATCCATCACGGCACGATAGCCTTGGGTGCCGACGAGCTTACAGAGCGGTTGGCGGAGTTTTTCGCCGACTCGAAAGGGAACTGTTGATTTGCCGGCCGAATCGTGGGCAATCAACCGGCTGACATAGTGCAGCAGTTCGGGAGTGGGCGCGGACCGGCTCATCGCGGCAAATCGGGGACAGCGGTACTGGAATCGGTCAGATGGAACAGCAAGTGGTAAACCTCGTCTGATTCCGCAGCGAGGTAGCTTCAGTGTACACCCTGTCATCGGTGATCACACGCCGGTTCCCGCCGGGCGCGATGATCGTCCAAAACCAACGCCGCCCGCCGGGGGCACCGGGGGCGACGTTGGGGTCCGATTGGAGTTGGCAGTTAGAACTGGAACCGAGCGACGACCTGGCCGTTGCGCGGACCGTTGAAGACGCTGGCCGGGTTGATGCGCCCGAAACCGGCGGTGACGTTACCGAGGGCATCCGTCCGCGTGGTGGCGGCCGGGTTGCCGGAGTCCGGGTTGTTCAGATACGTCCTGTTGAAGACGTTGAAGAACTCGCCGCGGAGGCTGATGGTGTAGCGTTCCTTCACCTTGAACATGCGTCCGAAGGAGAGCTGTTCGTCGGGGCGGCGGGCGGTGCGGTAGTCGTTGTAGTAGGCCGCCGCGGTCCCCCATTCGCCGGGGCCGGCATCGGACCAGGCCTTCGGGTTCAGCGTGAGCTGCTTGAAGGGGTCGATGCTTTTGCCGTTGTTGAGGTCCATCAGATAGAGCGGTTCGCCGGGCACGCGGTTGTACCGGGTGCCGCGGAAGAGGAGGCTGCCCAAGGCGTTGTTGGAGCCAGGAGCGGCGATGGGGAAGCCGCTCGAATAGCGGAGAATACCACCGACGGTCCAGTTGCTCAGCAGCGTTTTGGTGGCCCAGTTCTTGTTCCACTTGGGGGAATCGTAATTGAAGCCCAGGACGAGGACGTGCGGCTGGTCATTGACGGAGAACGTCTTCTGATTACGCCGGTTGTAGACATCGTTAATGGGGACGACTCCGCCGCTTTGGGTCTCGACGGTGGAGAGGTTCTTCGACCAGGTGTAGGCCAGTGTGCCGGTGAGGCCGCGCGAGTAGCGCTTGGTGACCTTGATCTGCAGCGAGTCGTACCAGGTGTTGCCCAGCGGGGCCCAGAGGCTGCCGAGGCCGCCGAACTGGGGATAGGGGCGGAGCGCCTGGGCGAGGGTGTTGGAGCCGGCAAAGGAGTCGTAGGGCCTCCGGAAGCCGCGAGCGGCGACGGCGGGTGAATCGATTCGAGAGTTCAGGAGTGTCCGATCTCCGGCGTTGCCGATATCGAGGCCGAAGGTCTTGATGCGTTCCGGGGTGAGGCCGTTATAGTCATTGAGGCCGTCGGCGCGGAACCAGGCGCCGCGGTTGCCGACGTAGGCGACTTCGGCGACGAGGCTCTCGCCAAATTCGCGCTGGAGGCTGAGGTTCCAGTTGGCCATGCGAGGAGGACGGCCGCTGTTGGGATCGACGAGCGCGGGCGGCGAATTGATCTGGCCGGAGATGGGCCGGATGCCGGGGTCGTAGCTGGCGACGGTCAGGTCGTTCACGTTGTAGGAGAGGCCGTTGCGAAGCGTGACGCCGGGTTCGGCGAAGGCGGGATTGGAGAATGCGATGGTATTAAAGCCCATGCCGAGAGAGTTGCCGCCGCCGATGTAGGCGAAATTGGCGACCTGGGCATAGCTGACGGCGAAGCCGGCGCGCATGACCCATTTGGGTGCGAACTGATAGGCGGCGCCCAAGCGCGGGCCCAGGGCAAGAGGGTAGGTGTTGGAGATAGAGCAGTTGCAGCGGCCGGGGCCGTTGCCGGCGTAGCGAGTGGCGCCGAGGAGATTGCCCGCGGCGGGGTTGCGCAGATTTGGATCGAACATCGATGTGCGCTGGTGCAACTCGTCGGAGGCGGGTTGGACGTCGTAGCGAATGCCGTAGTCGAGCGTGAGTTTGCGGTTGACGCGCCAGGTGTCCTGCGCAAAGAAGCCCCAGGTGGGGCGGCGGTACTGCGGATCCTGCGGATTGGAGACGCTGGCGGTATTGGCAAAGCCCATCAAGAAGCTGGCGTAATTGAACCCGACGTTGCCACCGGCGAGAGCGACGCCCTGCAGCGCGGGCATTGAGGTCTGGGCGGAAGCGAAGGCGTAGCTGCCGGCGACATTTCCGGTGGAGCGGTTCGTGAAATTATCCATCTTCCATTCACCGCCGAACTTGTAGGAATGGTTTCCCTTCACCCACACGGTGGAGGCCACCGCGGTGGGTTTGTCCTGCAGGTATAGCGTGCGGTTGGTTGGGCCGATGTCGAAGTTAAGGCCGCCTTGCGCGCCGCCGAGACCAGTGATTCGTGGGAAGCCCGCCATGAAGCCACCCTTGAGGCCGAGTTGGCCGGCGGCGTCATAGGAGGTGATGACTTCGGGAGCGGAATCGGGATTGTGATAGCGCTGATAGCCGATGCCGAGGTGGAGCAGGACGGTGGGTTTCAGCGACGTATCGAAGTTCACGCGTGTCGTGTAGGAGCGGATGATCTGGTCGCGGCGGGCGCTGATCGGATCGGGGAGTCCTTCCTGCCCGTTGTCCTTGTCGGTGCGTTGGAGCGAATAGTAACCGCTGACCTTGGAGCCATCGGAGAAGTTGTGATCGACCTTCACGCTGGGGATGTCCTGGATTTTGCGGAAGTTGTAGCGCCGCTCGAAATTGTTGATGAGACCGGGCAGGGAAGCTTTCGGGACGAGGGCCTGGATCTTCAGCGCCACCGGATCGAGCAGGGAAGTGGGGATGACGTTGTTCGGGAACACATCGCGGTAAATGCGGCCATCGGGGCCGGTGCGGCTGGTGCGCGGGTCGTAGATCGTGTTCTCGAGAATCGGGCGGCCGAGGCCGTCCGTGCCGAGGTTGCGGCCGGTGAGCGCGCCGCTGAAATCGC
>CAMATG010000836.1 GCA_945860645.1 Candidatus Sulfopaludibacter sp. SbA3
AACGACGTTGCGCTTGGAGGCCAAGGAAAAGCGCCTGGATCTGCAACCAACCGCCACAGGCATCGACGCGGTCTATTTCGTCGACGGCGTCGAAACCGGACGAGAACCCGTCGACCTGTCGTCGGCTCCGGAATTACTGGCCCGCAAGTGGCTTTCGGCGTCCTAAAGGGCATCGAGCGCCATTCCTTGCCGGCCGCGCTATCCTGAGCAGTATGGCTAACCGGCCCCATTCCACTCTTACCCGGCGTACGTTCGCCACGTTACCGGCGGCACTTTCCCTCTCCATGAACGCAGCAGACACTCCCCTTCCCGCGCCCCCATCGGCGAAGAAGATCGCCAAGGCGATCACCCAGCATGGGGAGGTGCGCCAGGACCCGTACTTCTGGCTTCGTGACAAGACAAATCCGGACGTTATCGCGCACCTCGAAGCGGAAAACCGCTACTTCGAAACGCTGATGAAACCGGTCGCTGAACTGCAGAAGACGCTGTTCGCGGAGATGGTCGGCCGTATTCAGGAAACAGATTTCTCCGTCCCGGAACGAAAAGACGAGTATTTCTATTACACCAGGATTGAAAAGGGCCAGAACTACCAGCTCTACTGCCGTAAATACGAGACCCTGGACGCCAAGGAAGTATTACTTCTGGATGGCAATGAGTTAGCGAAAGGTCACAAATACTTTCGAATCGGCAATTTCTCCGCGAGCCCTTCGCATAAGATTCTCGCGTACTCGACGGATACAGATGGCGACGAAGTATACACTACTTACTTCAAGAATATCGAGACCGGCGAGTTACTGCCCGATCAGGTCCCCAATGTCTATTATGGAATGGCCTGGGGGAACGACGATAAAACGATCTTCTACACCACGCTGGACAACACCAAACGTCCCTATCGGGTTCATCGTCACGTACTCGGCTCACCTGTAACATCGGATCAGATTGTGTTCGAAGAACCCGACGAACGCTTCTATGTGGAGCTGACCAAGACCAAGGATTCGAAGTACATTCTGATCACCTCCGAGAGTAAGTTGACGGCGGAGGTTTTCTACCTGGACGCCAACGCGCCAGGCGGGAAAGCGGCAACCGTCGCCGGGCGCCGGACGGGTGTCCTCTACAGCGTCCACCATCACAATGGCGACTTTCTCATCCTCCACAACGACAAGGCGTTGAATTTCGAATTGGCAACCGCCAAAACCGGCGACTCGGCGCCGGAAAAGTGGAAGCCACTCATCCCGCACCGCAAGGACGTTTTCCTGGAGGGCATCGAAGCCTACAAGGACTGGATGACCCTCACGGAGCGCGAAAACGGCTTGCGGCACGTCCGCGTGCGCCGCTGGGATGGCAGCGAGGATCATATCGTCGCGATGCCGGAACCGGTCTATGCCATCCAGCTGGCCGGCAATCCGAATTACGACGCCCGGACCATCCGGTTCAACTATCAATCGCTGGTCACGCCATCGTCGGTTTTCGATTACGAGTTAGCCACAAAGCAGCGGACGCTCAAGAAACAGCAGCAGATTCCTAGTGGCTACGACGCCTCCCAATACGCGAGCGAGCGGACCTTCGCCACGGCCTCCGATGGCCAGCGAATTCCGGTCGCCATCGTCTACAAAAAGGGGTTCCGGAAGGACAGCAAGGCGCCGCTCCTCCTGTACGGGTACGGCTCCTACGGCATCAATTCAGAGGCCGCGTTCAGCCCGGCACGGCTCAGCCTGCTCGACCGCGGCTTCGCCTTCGCCATCGCCACCATTCGCGGCGGTTCGGAGATGGGCCGGCACTGGTATGAGAACGGTAAATTCCTGGCGAAGAAGAATACGTTTACCGACTTCATCGCCGCCGCCGAGCATCTCGTCGCGGGCAAATACACCCAGCCCGAACGGCTCGCGATCATGGGCGGCAGCGCCGGCGGCCTTCTAATGGGCGCCGTCGTCAACCTGCGTCCGGACCTGTTTCACACGGTGCTGGCGCTGGTTCCCTTCGTCGACGTTTTGAACACCATGTCCGACGCCACCCTTCCGCTAACGGTGGGCGAGTACGAAGAATGGGGCAATCCGGACGAGAGAAAGTTCTACGACTACATCAAGTCCTATTCGCCCTACGACAACGTAAAGCCGGCGGCCTACCCGAACATCCTCGCCACAGGCGGCCTCAACGACCCGCGTGTCCCCTTCTGGGAACCGGCCAAATGGGTGGCGAAGATCCGCACTGTAAAAACTGACAAGAATCTGCTGGCGATGAAGATCAATATGGGCGCCGGGCATTTCGGAAAATCCGGACGATATGCGGCGTTGGAGGAGACGGCCGAGCAATACGCTTTTCTCCTCATGACGATGGGCATCACCCGCTAAGTGGCATACTGAGAGGTTTCGACCATGACTGAATATTCAATTGGCGTTGACCTGGGCGGCACGAACCTGCGAGCTGCCGCCGTTGGCCGTGACGGCCGCATTCTGGAGAAGATCTCCGTCGACACGGACTTCGAAGGCGGGCGCGACGCGGTGATTGGCGACATCGTCAACAGCGTCAACCAACTCAAGCACAATCAGTCCGCTCTGCGGTTGACCGGCGTGGGTATCGGCGTGCCGGGATTCATCCTTTTGAAGCAGGGTTTCATCACCAACTCCAACAACCTGCCCTATCTGGAAAACTATCCCGTACGGGACGCCATTGAGCAGAAGTTGGGCACGCCCATCATCCTGGAAAACGACGCCAACGCGGCCGCGCTGGGCGAAAAATGGATGGGCGCCGGGCGCAGTGTGGAGGACCTGGTGCTGCTCACCCTGGGCACCGGCGTCGGCGGCGGCATCATCATGAACGGGCGCGTTCTGCACGGAATGGACGGCATGGCGGCGGAGCTCGGACATCTGACGATCGACCCGTTCGGCCCCCCGTGTGGCTGCGGGAATTTAGGCTGTCTGGAAAAGCTCGCCTCGGCAACGGCCGTGGAAAGTCTGGCGATGTTGATGAGTTTGAGCGCGCATCCGCTGACCAGCAAGGAAGTGTACGAACTCGCTCTTGGTGGCAATGTGAAGGCGCAGGCGATCTTCGGGCAAATGGGGCGAGCGCTCGGGATTGGCCTGGCGAATCTGATCAACA
>CAMATG010000837.1 GCA_945860645.1 Candidatus Sulfopaludibacter sp. SbA3
CTGCGTACACGACTCCAGCATCCGGCCCACGGCGCCCTTGGCATAGCCCACCCGTCCCGCCGGCCCATCGTGCTCCGTCGACATCTGCTTCCGCTCCGAAGTGAACGGCACTTCGCCCACCCGCGGGTACTTCGCGCGCGCCGCCGCCACATCGACGCCAGCGTGTTCGGCAGCGACCAGTAGCGCCACCTCCGTAGGATCTCCCAGGTACCGCCGGCCGTCTTTTTCTTCAACCACCGAGGCATTATTGGCCAGCACCGATGCCAGCAAAAGTGCCGGCTCCTCCTTCCCCGTCGCCGTCTCCAACGCCCGCACCGTCATTTCGTTGCGCGTCAGCGTCCCTGTCTTGTCCGTGCAAATCACAGTCGCCGAGCCCAGGGTTTCCACGGCGGGCAGTTTCCGCACAATGGCTCCGCGCCGCGCCATCCGGGTCACACCCATCGCCAGCACCACGGTAACTACCGCGGCCAGCCCCTCCGGCGCCGCCGCCACCGCCAGCGCCACGCCGAACAGCAGCACCTGCACAACCTGCTTGGCGTTCTGGATGCCTTCGACCAGCAACAGCGTCCCCACCATCAGCGCCGCAATCACAAGCACCGAAACGCCCAGCTGTTTTCCCGTCCGGTCCAACTCCCGTTGCAACGGCGTCAACTGCTTCTCCGTCGTCCGCAGCATCCCGGCAATCCGGCCCAGTTCCGTCTCCATCCCCGTCGCGGTCACCATCGCCCGCGCGTGCCCCATACTGACGGCGGTCCCCGCGAACACCATGTTCGTGCGGTCGCCCAGCCCGGCCGCCTCCTCTACCGGTTCCAACTGTTTCTCCACCGGCTCACTTTCTCCGGTCAACGCGGCCTCCAGCGCCCGCATCCCGACGCACTCCACCAGCCGCGCGTCGGCCGCCACCAGGTCGCCCTCTTCCAGCACCAGCACGTCGCCCGGCACTACGTCGCGGTTCGGGACCCGGCGCGGCGCGCCGTCCCGCAGTACCGTCACCTCCGGCGCCGCCATCGCCCGCAGCGCCGCCAGCGCCTGTTCCGCCTTGCCTTCCTGAAACAGGCTCAGCCCCGCGTTCAACACGACGATGGTCAGAATCACCAAGGCCTCGTAGGGGTACGGCGTCTCCCGCTCCACGTACCAGACCACCGCGGAAACCGCCGAGGCCCCCAACAGCAACAGCACGAGCGCATCGGCCAACTGCGCCATCACCCGCCGCCACAGTGGAACGCCCGCCTGTGCGGTTAGCTCGTTCCACCCTGCCTTTTCCCGGCGCGCCGCCACCGCGTCTTCCCGCAAACCCCGTTGCGGGTCGGTCTCCAGCTGCGCGGCAACGGCTTCTACCGTTGCCGTGTGCGGACTAGTGATCGGCACTAGTAAGGCCATTTCCAATCCCGGATTTCCGGCATGTCGTCGCCCCACTGCTCGATGTAGTGCTTATGCTCGATCAGTTTCTCGCGCAGGAACTGCTTGGTGTGGCCGGCCAGATTGCGAACCCGGGGCACGCGGTCGATCGCGTCCCCAGCCAGATGGTACCGGTCCAAATCGTTCAGCACCGTCATGTCGAACGGCGTCGTGGTCGTGCCTTCTTCCTTAAAGCCACGCACGTGGATGCTGTCGTGGTTGTGCCGCCGGTAGGTCAGCCGGTGAATCAACGTGGGATACCCATGGAAGGCGAAAATTACGGGCTTGTCCTCGGTGAAGATGGAGTCGAACTCCCGGTCGCTCAGTCCATGCGGATGTTCCGAGGCCGGCTGCAGCGTCATCAGATCCACGACGTTTACAACGCGAATCTTCAGGTCCGGCAAATGCTGCCGCAGCACGTCCACTGCCGCCAGCGTCTCCAATGTTGGGACGTCCCCGGCGCAGGCCATCACCACGTCCGGTTCCTGGCCGGCATCGTTGCTTGCCCACGTCCAGATGCCGATCCCCACTTCGCAGTGCCGCGACGCCTCTTCCATATTCAGCCACTGCAACTCCGGCTGCTTGCCGGCGACGATGACGTTCACATAGTTCCGGCTCCGCAGACAGTGATCGGTGACCGAGAGCAAAGTATTAGCGTCAGGCGGCAGATAGACCCGCACTACGTCGGCCTTCTTGTTGACGACCTGATCAATAAAACCGGGGTCCTGGTGGCTGAAGCCATTGTGGTCCTGCCGCCAGACGTGCGACGTCAGCAAGTAGTTTAACGACGCAATCGGTCGCCGCCACGGAATGCCATTGCACACCTTCAGCCATTTCGCGTGCTGATTGAACATGGAATCGATGATGTGGATAAACGCCTCATAACAGGAGAAGACGCCGTGCCGCCCGGTGAGCAGGTAGCCCTCCAGCCAGCCCTGGCACATGTGTTCGCTCAGGATCTCCATCACGCGGCCGTCGACAGCCATGTGATCATCGCCCGGTACAATCTCCGCCATCCACGCCCGGTCCGTCACCTCAAACAGCGCTCCCAACCGGTTCGAGCCCGTCTCATCCGGTCCGAAGACGCGGAAGTTCTTCTCCTCCCAGTTGCGCTTCATCACATCCCGCAGGAAGACGCCCATCACCCGTGTCGACTCGGCCACTACCGTCCCCGGCGTGGGCACGTCCACCGCATAGGCGCGGTAATCCGGCATAGCTAGATCCCGCAGTAACAACCCGCCGTTGGCGTGCGGGTTGGCGCCCATGCGGCGCGTCCCCACGGGCGCCAGCGTGGCCAACTCCGGCAGCAACCTGCCGGCCTCGTCAAACAGCTCCTCCGGCCGGTAACTCCGCATCCACTCTTCCAATTGGCGCAAATGCTCCGGATTCGTGGCCACGTTGCTCAGCGGCACCTGATGCGAACGAAACGTCCCCTCGGCTGCCTTGCCGTCCACCATCTTCGGCCCCGTCCAGCCCTTCGGGCTGCGCAGCACGATCATCGGCCACCGCGGCCGGGCGGTCACGCCGCGCTCACGCGCGTCCAATTGAATCGCACGGATCTCCGCCCACGCCTCGTCCAGCACCGCGGCCATCCGCTGGTGCATCGTCATCGGGTCGTCGCCCTCCACGAAGTAGGGCTTGTAGCCATACCCGGCGAAGAGTTGCTCCAGCTCGTCGTGCGGCAATCGCGCC
>CAMATG010000838.1 GCA_945860645.1 Candidatus Sulfopaludibacter sp. SbA3
GTCCCGCCCCGCCTCCCTCGCCCCGCAACACCTGGAAGCCGCCGAAGCCTGGGGCCCCACCGAAGCCGACCGCGCCAACTGCGAAGCCCAAATAAATGGCCTCCGCAACGAAGGCATCTTCACCCCGCCGTCCGAAAAAGGTTCCCTCATCTACCCCGGCAACATCGGCGGTCTCGCTTGGGGCGGCCTCGCCTGGGACCCCGCCAACAATCTCCTCATCGCCCCCGCCAACCGCCTCGCCGCCGCAGTCCGCCTCATCCCGCAAGCCGATTTCGAAAAGGTGCGCGCCGCCTCCCCCGGCTGGGAAACCACCCGCCAGCGCGGCGCCCGTTTCGCCATGCAACGCCAGATTCTCCTCTCCCCCTCCGGGACCCCCTGCACGCCCCCGCCGTGGGCCACTCTATCGGCCATCGATACAGTCACCGGCCAGCTCCGCTGGCAAGTCCCGCTCGGCGCGCTCAACGGGAACGATCGCCTCGGCGCCCCCCACTTGGGCGGCCCCATCGTCACCGCCGGTGGCCTCGTATTCATTGGCGCTACGATGGATGCGTCCATGCGCGCATTCAGTGTCCACAACGGCGCCGAACTCTGGCGCGCCAAGCTCCCCACCGGCGCCCGCGCCACGCCCATGACCTTCCAAACCGCCGCCGGCAAACAGTACGTCGTCATCGCCGCCGGCGGGCACGACAACCCGTTCTCCCCCGTCGGCGACGCCATCGTCGCTTTCCGCCTCCCATGAAGTATCTCTTCATCACCGCCCTCGGCGTCCTGCTCTTTGCCTACCGCCACCTCGATCACGTCACCCGTGGTGACGACGTCGCCTGGTACATCCCGTTCATTGAGGAGATGTCCTCCGCCTGGGTCGTCGGCCTCACCGCGCCGCTCATCATGGCCCTCGTCCGCCGCCCCTCCTCCCACCTCGTCCACGCGGGCGCCGCCATCGCCATCGGCGCCCTCCAGACCACCGGCTTCTACCTCGTCCGCCTCGCCGTCTTCGCCCTCTGCGGTCTCGGCGTCTACGACTACGGCATCCTCTGGATCCGCTACTTCATGGAGCTGCCCATGCAGCTCATCATCTACGCCGTCATCGCCGGCGGTACGCTGTACTGGGATAACCGCCAGCGCGCCGCGCTCCTCGAACTGGAGAACCTCCGCCTCCAGCTCCAGCCCCACTTTCTCTTCAACACCCTCAACATGATCAGTTCCGTCGTCTATGAGGACCCCGCCAAGGCCGACGAAATGCTCTGCCGCCTCAGCGAATACCTCCGCGACGCCCTCGCCAAACACCCCGCCCAGGAGGTCCCTCTCGCCGAAGAGATCGCCGCCGCCAAGGCCTACCTCGCCATCATGGAAGCCCGCTTCGAAGGCGGCCTGCCAATCGCCTGGGACATCGAAGACGGCCTCGCCCAAGCCATCGTGCCGCACTTCCTCCTCCAGCCATTAGCCGAAAACTCCCTCCGTCACGGCCTCACCGCCATCCGCGCCCGCCGCCACGGCGAAGAGCTCATCATCACTCTCACCGATACCGGCGCTCCCGCCCCCGCGGGCAACGGCCTGGGCCTCGGCCTCGGCAACACCCGCCAGCGTCTCGGCCACCTCTACGGCTCCCGCGCCACCGTCACCCTGGAGCCCAACCCCACCCAAGGCACCACCGTCAAAGTCACCCTCCCCTACCGGGCCGCCGCATGAACTCCGTTATCCTCATCGACGACGAACCCCCCGCCCGCCGCAAACTCGCCCGCCTCCTCGAACCTCACAAAGATTTCCAAATCACCGGCGAAGCCGCCTCCGTCGTCGCCGCCGTCGCCCTCCTCACCGAACGCCCTCCCGACCTCCTCTTCCTCGACGTCCAAATGCCCGATGGCACCGGTTTCGACGTGCTCCAGCAGCTCCCCGAATCCATCCGCCCCCTGACAATCTTCGTCACCGCCCACAACCACCACGCCGTCGACGCCTTCACCATCCGCGCCCTCGATTACCTCCTCAAACCCGTCAGCCCCTCCCGTTTCAGCGCCTCAATCGACCGCGCCCGCCTCCACCTCGCCAAGCCCGAAAACACCTTCCGCCGCCGCGTCCTCATCCGCGACGAACAGCTAACCTATTTCGTCGAAACCGCCGCCATCGACTGGCTCGAATCCGCCCGCAACTACGTCGTCCTCCACACCGCCGGCCGCACCCACATCGTCCGCGCCACCCTCGAAGGCCTTCTCGAACAACTCGACCCCGCCCAATTCGTCCGCATCTCCCGCTCCGCCGCCATCAACCTCGCCCAACTGAAAGCCATCTCCGCCGAATCCGTCATCCTCAAATCCAGCGAAGAACTCAAAGCCTCCCCCCGCTATCTTTCTGGACTCAAGTCCCTCCATTGGGTATAGTCCAAATAGCCTTAACTTTTAGGAGAAACATTACTATGGCAGACACCCCTGTTACCGGTGCTGAGTTCAAACAGCAGCTGCGCGAAGGCCAGCCCAAGATTGGCCTGTTCGTCAATTCCCACAGCCCCACGGTGGTCGAGCAGCTCGCCCACACCGGTTACGACTGGCTGTTGATCGACACCCAGCACGGGCCCATGAACTACGAAAAGCTGTCGACGATGATCGCCGGCGTAGCTTCTGGCGGAGCCAAGTCCTTCGTGCGCGTCGGTGGCTATGATGACCGCCCCGGCATCCAGCAGTCGCTCGATCTCGGCGCCGATGGCATCCTGGTCCCCTACATCAACACCGCTGAAGAAGCCCGCGCCGCCGTCAGCTGCGCCCTCTATCCCACCGCCGGCACCCGTTCGGTTTACTTCCCCCAGCGCAGCATGAACAAGGCCGGCCTGCTCGGCTACGCCGGCAACTGGAACAAGAACGCCATCGTCGCCCTCCAGGTGGAAACCGCCAGCTGTATTGAAAACATTGAAGAAATCGCCGCCGTCCCCGGTGTCGACATGCTCTTCCTCGGCCAAAACGATCTGTGCATGTCCATGGGCCTCTACGAAAAATACGAGTTCCCCCACATGTACACCTCGCCCGAACTCGCCGAAGCCACCAACAAACTCGTCGCCGCCGCCAAGAAGAACAACGTCGCCCTGGGCGTGTTCCTCTTCGG
>CAMATG010000839.1 GCA_945860645.1 Candidatus Sulfopaludibacter sp. SbA3
AATCTGCTTCAACGGGGTGTAGAGGCACAGGTACGTCAACAGCGTGAACAGCCCGAGCCCGGCCGATAGCCAGTTTACGCCCAGACCCAATTCCAAGAAACCAAGTACAGAAAGCAGCACGCCAAACGCGAAGGCCTTCCGCGCGTCCATCTGCCCGGTGGGCAGCGGCCGCTGATCGGTGCGGCGCATGCGGGCATCGGCGTCGCGTTCATACCACTGGTTCAGCGCCGCGGTGCCGGAGGCGATCAGCCCGGTTCCGAAAATCGTGTGGAACAATGCCCACAGGTTCACCGCTCCGGTCAGGCCGAAGAAGTAGCCCATGCCAGTGCTCATCAGAATCAGCCACGTTATGCGAGGCTTGGTGAGGGCGATGTAGTGCTTCATTGAGCCACCACGGCCGGGTGAACGTATCGCTTTATTTGCATTCCCATCAGCGCGGAGAAGGCCGTCGTCATTGCTCCGACGGCGACATGGATCACTGTAAAGGTTAACATGGCCGCCTGTCCTGTTGCATGGTCCATCACTTCCATCCGGTATAAATACGCCGCCAGCCCGAAGAGCATCTGCACGCCCGTCATGATCAGCAGAATCAGCGCTGGCCGCTTCACCGCCGCGGGCGCGTTCGCGGTGGAGAACGCCGCGATACCCGCATACATCACCATTCCCATCACCAGCATCGCCCCGGCCACGTGCGCCATCAGGCCCACAATTTGGTGCCGGTACAGCGCGCCCAATTCCGTCTGTATCAACAATCCGACCCACGTCGCCCGCGCCAACTTGGCCAGCGACGGCGACCCTTCGTCTTCCACCGTGGTTACTTCGCCCTGCCAACCCGCCTGCAGCGCCGCCACCGCGGTCACCGACGCGAGAATCGACGCCGCCACCGCATGCAAAACGCCCGCCGCCTGCACCGCCACCTTGGCTTCCAGCATCCCGCCCGGCAATGCCGACAGCGCCACCGCGCCAAACAACCACGTCCGCAACGCGCCGCTAGCCTTGAAAGCGAGCGCCAAAGCGCCCACCACTACCACCGTCGAAAGGCCCCGGTGCAGCCCCTTCCACATGCCTATGTCCAATCCAGGCATCGTGTTCGCGCTTGTCACGCGGGCGCCGGTGACCACCGCCGCCATCGCACAGGCCGCGATTCCGAACGCCAGATATTGTCCACCGGTGTTGCGCATCTGCACCTATAGATTATCGCAGACCGGGAATGATTCTAGTCTTACAGCAAAAATTCTTGTCCGGCGCGCTAGTTCTTGAACGCAAAGTCGGCTGTCTTCGCATCCTTCGCCGCCACGGTGACCTTGATTTCCTGCGTCCCCAGCTTCTCGTGCCAGGCTTCCAGCGTGTATTCCCCCGGCGGAAGACCCTTCAAAGAGAAGCTGCCGTCCTCGCCGGTGACGGCGAAAAACGGGTGCGAAACCACGCCCACCCAGGCCACCATCCACGGATGGACGTTGCACTTAAAGCGGACCATGATCTCCTCTTTATCGAACTGCTTGACGATCTTCTCGCCCTTCGGCGCCTGCGACGTGTTCCACTCTTTGTTCTTGGCCGGCAGCGGGTGGACGTTGTGCATCGAGGGATCGTTGTTGGAAATCTCCAGGTCCTGGCCTACCATGAGGCCAATCACGCGCGGCGAATAGATGCAGCCCTTCTGGTCCAGCGCCACGGCCGTTTTCGGCGCCGCCCACTGGCGCGCCGGCAGGCCGGACTTCACGTAAACGAAGACGTTCTTCAGCGTTCCGTTGCCGTTGACGACGGTATCCTCGGCCTTCACCGGCCCTTTGTGCTGGTTGGCGCAGGCGGGCACGGCGTCCATGCTGATGGTCTTCGCCACCGGTTTGTCGCCGGCAAAGGACACTTTTCCGGTGATCGTCGCCTCCGACGCCGGGTCCACGGCGGCTGGCGCGGGCGCCTCCGCTTTCTTTTCCTCGGGCTTCGCGCCGCCTCCGCAGGAGGTCAACAGCAGCAACCCGGTTCCCAGAGCCAGAAAAGTTTTCGATACAAACGCCATAGGGTACATCATAGTATTCAATCCTTCGTAATCGCTATGAAACGCGCAAAACTGCTCCTCTTTTCGGTCACTGCGGCCCTGCTGGCTGCCCCGCGGCCCCTCACGCTCGACGACATGCACAAGTTTAAGGACGCCGCCGACCCGCGCTGCTCCCCCGACGGCAAGTGGGTTGCCTACACGCTCGCCACCACCGATACCGCCGCCGATAAGCGCGATACCGATATCTGGATGGCGTCGCTCGACGGCAAGGAGCAGATCCGCGTCACCACCTCGCCCGAAGCCGAGACCTCCCCCCGCTGGAGCCCCGATGGCCGCTACCTGGCGTTTTTGTCCAGCCGCCCGGGCACCGGGAAAAACAAGGGCGCGCAGATCTGGCTGCTCGATCGCCGGGGCGGGGAAGCGCAGCAGATCACCGACTCCAAGCCCCGCATCTCCGGCTTCGAATGGGCGCCGGACTCGAAGAAAATGGCCGTCCTCGTCCGCGACGAGGAGGAGGACGTGAAGAAGCTTGCCGAAAAGGATCGCGAGAAACCGCGGCCGATCGTCATCGACCGCTACTCCTTCAAACGCGATGGCGCCGGCTACGTAAGCGGCTCGAAGAAAACCCGCATCCACCTCTTCGATATCGAGTCGAAGAAGTTCGAGCTCCTCACCACCACCGATTTCGATGAGTCCTCACCCGTCTGGTCCCCGGATGGCTTGCGCATTGCTTTCAGTTCCAACCACGCCCCCGACTGGGACCGGGTGCCCACTTCGGATATCTTCGTCGTCGACGCCAAGCCCGGCTCCGCGCCGGTGAAATTGACGTCGTTCGCGGGCCCGGATTCGAACCCCGTCTGGTCGCCTGACGGCAAGCTGATCGCCTATCTGAAGGGCAGCGACCACGGCCTGGGCGAGTACAACATGACCCAGCTGGCCGTCATCCCGGCCGTCGGCGGTGGGTCGCGCATCGTCACCTCGACGCTCGACCGCGGCGTGTCCCGCCACGACTTCACCGCCGACGGCAAGTCGCTCCGCTTTCTGGTGGCCGACGACATGTCGGTCTACTTGGCGCAGGTGCCAGTCACCG
>CAMATG010000840.1 GCA_945860645.1 Candidatus Sulfopaludibacter sp. SbA3
GGGGACACGGAGGCGGAGCTGGCGGAGCTGCGGACGTATTGTGAAACGACGCTGGGCGCGCCGTGCGCAGTGAGCGATGTGTACGGGCAGGGCGGGGAGGGCGGACGCGAGCTGGCGGAGCTGGTGGTGGCTTCCGGCAGCGGCGATGCGCGGCCGCTATATGAGCCGGCGATGCCGTTGGCGGAGAAGATCCGGACGGTGGCGCGGCGTGTGTACCGGGCGGGGGAGGTGGTGATTGAAACCGCGGCGGCGAAGAAGTTGAAGAAGCTGGAGGAGGGCGGGTTCGGGCACTTGCCGGTGTGCATGGCGAAGACGCAGTATTCGTTCACCGATAACGCGAAGGTGCTGGGCGCGCCGGAGGGGTTTGAGTTTACGGTGAGCGATGCGTATCTGCGGGGCGGGGCGGGGTTCGTGACGGCGGTGGCGGGGAACATGTCGTTGATGCCGGGGCTGGGGAAGACGCCGGCGGCGCTCCACCTGGACGTGGGGCCGGGCGGGGAACTGCTCGGTTTGGACGGGTAGAGCTCTGCTAAATTGGAAAGATATGCGTTTGTTTTTCGGACTTTGCTTTGCGACTGCTTTGGGATTTGCCGCCAACACCGGTAAGTCCGCGCCCGTAACCTTTCACAAGGACGTTCTGCCTGTTTTGCAGGCCAAGTGCCAGGGATGTCATCGACCCGGAGAAGCGGCGCCGTTTGCGCTGCAGACGTACCAACAGGCCCGCCCGTTGGCCAAGGCGATGCGGGAGGCGGTGCTGACCAAGCGCATGCCGCCGTGGTTCGCCGATCCGCATATTGGCAAGTTCACCAACGACTGGTCGTTGAGCGAGGCCGAAGTGAAGACGATTGCGGCGTGGGCCGACCAGGGCGCGCCGGAAGGCAAAGCGGCCGGCGCGAAACCGAACCCGGTTTTCACGAACGGCTGGCAGATTCCGCAGCCGGACCTGGTGATTGAGATGCCGGAGCCGTTCGATGTGGCCGCGTCGGGGACGATCGACTACACCTACTACATTCTGCCGACCGGGCTGACCGAAGACAAGTGGGTTTCGATTGCTGAGGCTCGGCCGGGCGCGCGGGCGCAGGTGCATCACATCATTGCGTTCCTGCGGGAGCCGGGTTCGCAGTGGCTGGCCGGTGAGCCCGTGGGCAAGGGCTTCGTTCCCAAGAAGGGAGGCCGTGGCGGCCCGGATGGATTTTTGGCCGGGTATGCGCCGGGCATGTTGCCGATGAAATTGCGGCCGGGGCAGGCGATGTTGTTGAAGGCGGGAACGGATGTCGTGTTCCAGATGCACTATACGGCGAACGGGAAGACGGCGAAGGACCAGTCGAAGATCGGTGTCGTGTTTTCCAAGGAGCCGGTGAAACAGCGCGTGCACATGATGCAGGTGCAGAATGGGCGCTTTGTGATTCCGGCCGGCGCGGATGATTTTCCGGTGAAGGCGGCGTTGACGCTGGGCGCTGACGTGGAACTGCTGGACCTGCAGCCGCACATGCATGCGCGCGGGAAGACCGCGTTGATGAAGGCTGTCTATCCGACGGGCGAGGAAGAGAAGCTGCTGGCGATCAAGTGGGATTTCAACTGGCAGTTGAACTACGACTTGCCGGCGGGGAAGATCCTGCCGAAAGGCACGCGGATTGAGGGCTTGAACACGTACGACAACACGCCGAACAACAAGTTCAATCCGGACCCGAAGGCGGAAGTGCGTTGGGGCGACCAGAGCTGGGAGGAGATGATGATCAACTTCTTCCGCGTGGCCGTGGATGTGAATGTGCCGGCACGTTCGTTGGTGGCGCGACCGACGGCGGCGCCGAAGCCGGCGGCGGATTAGTTGCCCGGTTCCCGCCGGTCGTTCCTGGCGTTTCCGTTCGTGGTTCCGATTGGTTTTGATTCCCGAGGGCGGGTAACTCAATCGGAAACGCGCTCGGTCGATGGGTTCGCCGATGGGTTGCCTCACGGGGCGCCGCCGCTGGAATTGGTGCAGATCCCCAGTGGCAGTTTGACGGATGAACGGGGACGCCAGACGCTGGTGTCCCCGTTTTCATTGGGCCGCTACGAAGTGACCAATCAACAGTGGAACGCCGTGGCGCGTTTGCCAAAGCGGAAGCGCGGGCTGCCGGTGCGGGTGATGGGGAAGGAGTCGCCGTTCGGGTGGGAGCCGGAGCAAGCGGTGGAGATGGTGGCGTTCGATGATTGCGTGGAGTTCTGCGCGCGGGTGGCGCGGCTGACCGGGCGGGCGTACCGATTGCCCTCGGAGATGGAGTGGCGGTACGCCTGTCTTGGCGGGACGCGTAGCCGGTTTTGGTGGGGGGACGAGTGGCGTCCCGCAGTGGTGGCGATGCCGGGGGAGAAGGCACCGAAGCCGCCGGGCTCGACGGGGTTCGCCAATGCCTTTGGGGTTTACGACATTGTGGGCAATGTGGATGAGTGGGTGGCGGCGAGCGGGAAGGGGCGCAACCGGTTTCACCTGTTCCATGCGACGGCGAATGAGAGTGATTGGTTGAGTGAGAAGTTTGTCAGGAACGGGTTGGGGTTTCGCGTGGCGGTTTGAGGGGGACGCGGTTGATCGGCCTGATAACATGGCGGTCATGAATGAAGTCGAATGGAGTCGGCTGTCCCATGCTTTCGGGGCCGCGGATGACTTGCCCAATATTCTGAGTGCACTTTCTCCTGATCCGTCGTCGGAGCTCTGGGGAGAACTATGGGGCAGGGTCTGTCACCAAGGCACGACGTACACGGCCAGCCCCCACGTTTTGCCTCGATTGTTGGAGTTGGCGGGTGGGTGGGAGCCCAACAGTCGCGTAATGCCGATCACGCTTGCGGCCAGCATTGCCGCATCGGGGGAGTTCGATATCCGCGGATTTGAAGTCATTGTCGAAGCCCTCCACAGTCTCTCTCGCGCGACCGCTTCGGCCGAAGGTCTATCTCGTTCCGATCGCGTTGATTTGGCTAGTTCCGCTATCACTTTGGCCGGGGACCGGTTTTGGGGCCAGGAGTTGAGTGGACTAAACATTGGGGAATTGCAAGGGTCGTGCCCGCAGTGTGAGGTGGAACTTTATCTCACAATCGGCGATGCCGGGTACTTCG
>CAMATG010000841.1 GCA_945860645.1 Candidatus Sulfopaludibacter sp. SbA3
CACCGACGCCAGTTGGATGAACGAAGTCCTCTCCTACCGCCTCTATCGCGAGGCCGGCGTCACCTCCCCCCGCTCCGCCTTCGCCCGCGTCTACGTCACCGTCCCCGGCAAATACGAACACAAGTACTTCGGCCTCTATTCCCTCGTCGAAGAGATCGACAACAACTTCGCCCAGGAAAACTACAACACCAAAGACGGCCTCTTCCTCAAACCCGCCACCCGCAACATCTTCGGCTACATGGGCGACGATTGGGAGCCCTACGAACAGCCCTACGACCCCAAAGGCGCCCCCACCGCCGCCCAGAAAAAACGAGTCATCGATTTCGCCCGCCTCCTCACCAAAGGCACCGACGAAGAGTTCCGCGCCCAGGCCCCATCGTTCCTCGACGTCCCCCAAATGGCCCGCTACATGGCCGTCACCACCTGGCTATCCACCCTCGACAGCATCCTCGGCATGGGCCAGAACTACTACGCCTATCTCAACCCAAAATCAAACAAACTGGAACTCCTCCCCTGGGATCTCGACCACTCCTTCGGCCAGTTCCCCATGGCCGGCTCGCAGGAGCAGCGCGAACAACTCAGCATCCACCATCCCTGGCAAGGCTCCATCAAATTCCTCGAACGCCTCTACGCCCTCCCCGAGTTCAAGAAGGAGTACCTCGCCCACCTCGCCGGACTCCAGGCCAAACTGGCCATCCCCGCCCGCCTCTCCGCGCAAGTCGATGAACTCGCAAAAACCATCCGCCCCGCCATCGCCGACGAGTCCCCCGACATGCTCGCCCGCTTCGACAAAGTCGTCGCCGGCGAACCAGTCCCACCCGCCGCCATGGGCTTCGGCGGACCCGGTGGTCCAGGCGGTCCCGGCGGCTTCGGCGGTCCCGTCAAACCCATCAAAGGCTTCGTCGGCCCCCGCGCCCAGTCGGTAGCCGATCAACTCGCCGGCAAATCCCAAGGCCTCGTCCGCAACATGGGCGGCCCCGGAGGCCCCGGAGGCATGCGCGGCCCCGGCCTCGATCGCCCCCTCCTCGATCAATTCGACACCGACAAGAACGGCAGCCTCTCCAGCGAAGAATTCCGCGCCGGCTTCGCCCGCTGGTTCGCCTCCTGGAACACGGATAAAACAGGTCAACTCACCGAAACCCAACTCCGCGAAGGCCTCAACCGCGACCTCAACCCCATGCGCGGCCCCCGCCCGTTCTAAACCCCACGCAGCAAAACCCCTCACGGGGACACCCGCGGGCCGAAGGCCGGGTGTCCCCAGACGCCGAAGTCGCCCGCCATTCAATTTCCCGCAGACCCATGAAATATCCATGGCCCCAACCGCGCATTCCCACCCAGGAGCGTTCACCCTGAACCGCTCCCATCCACAAGGAGACCCCACATGAAACTCAAAACCAAAATCAAAGCCGGCGCGCTGACCCAGAATCATAACCAAGCCAGCCGCTAACTCCCCTCTAAGTGACCCTGCTCCCTGGGGCCACTTTTTTTCATGCGCAATGATACGATTGTCGCCCCACTTTCGTTCGTACCATAGAGAACGATCTCAGCGCGCCCATGCTCCCAACCGCCTTCGCCAAAACGCTCAACGAAATTGAGCGTTCCCGCGCCTCCTCATCCCTCTGGAAACTCGTCGTCGGCCTCGCCCTCCTCGCCGCCATCGCCTATTGGATGTTCCGCGTCCCCGTAGTCCTCTACGAAACCTCCGCCGACGCACGCCTGGAAATCGCCTCCGCCGCCGCCGTCGTCCAAGCCCCCCTCACCGGCCGCGTCGTCCGTGCCGATCTCGCCCTCGGCCAACACGTCAACGCCGGCGATATCCTCGTCCGCCTCGACGCCCTCCCCGAAGAACTCCGCGCCAACGAAGAAACCACCCGCGCCACCGCCATCCTCCCCGAAATCAAATCCCTCGAAGCCCAAATCGCCGCCGAGGAATCCGCCGGCGTCGAGGAACAACACGCCTCCCAATCGGCCATCGAAGAGGCCCGCCTCCGCGTCCGCGAAGCCGAAACCCCCGCCAAACAGGCCGAACTCGAACGCCGCCGCCTCGAACGCCTCAAACGCGAAGGCCTCACCGCCGACCGCGATTACGAACGCGCCCTCTCCGATCTCGAAAAGTACGAACGCGCCATCGCCACCGCTCGCGCCGCCATCGCCCGCCTCCAAAACGAACAGCAAACCCGCGAACGCCAACGCGCCGTCCGCGTCGCCGCCATCCGCACCGAAATCACCCGCCTCGAAGGCGGCCGCGCCAACGCCAACGCCTCCCTCCGCCGCGTCACCTACGATGTCGAACGCCGCCTCATCCGCGCCCCCATCTCCGGCACCATCGGCGAAGCCACCGTTCTCCGCGCCGGCAGCGTGTTGAGCGAAGGAGCCCGCATCGCCTCCATCGTCCCCGCCGGCCAACTCCGCATCGTCGCCTTCTTCCCGCCCCAAGCCGCCTACGGCCGCCTCCGCCAGGGCGCCGCCGCCCGCCTGCGCCTGAAGGGCTTCCCCTGGACCGAGTTCGGCGCCGTCGAAGCCCGCGTCGCCGAAGTCGCCGCCGAAGAACGGGACGGCCGCTCCCGCGTTGAACTCGACGTCCTCCCCTCCCCCACCCTCCGCGTCAAACTCCACCACGGCATGCCGGGCGAAATCGAAGTCGAAGTCGAACGCACCCCGCCCTACCAACTCCTCCTCCGCGCCGCCGGTCAATGGATCACCGCCCCGGCCGCCACCCACTAACCCCATGGCCGACAAATCCAAACGCCGCTGGCTCATCCCCGAGGTCATCCAAACCTCCGCCATGGACTGCGGCCCCGCCGCCCTAAAATCCATCCTCGAAGGCTTCGGCCGCCCCGTCTCCTACGGCCGCCTCCGAGAAGCCTGCCACACCGAAGTCGACGGCACCTCCATCGATACCATCGAAGAAATCGCCCAGCAGCTCGGCCTCAACGCCGCGCAAGTCATGCTGCCCGTCGATCACGTCGTCCACCCAGCCGCCGCCGCCCTCCCCTGCCTCGCCATCGTCAAGCTCGAAGGCGGCAACCACTTTGTCGTCGTCTGGCGTCGCCACGGCGCCTGGCTCCAAGTCATGGATCC
>CAMATG010000842.1 GCA_945860645.1 Candidatus Sulfopaludibacter sp. SbA3
ATCGGCGGCGAGGCCCAGGCGGGTGGCCAGGGCGGCATCGTCGAAACCGCCTTCGGCGGTGCAACGGCAGCCCATGGCGCGCGCGGCCAGCGCGACGGCTTGCCAGGCGTGGCCTGCGTCCAGCAGGCAGTAGCGATAGGCGCGGTCGCGATACTTCCACGCTTCGCGCCAGGCGATGGAGGTAAGTATCAGCACCAGGCTGCCGTCGAAGCTGAGGTCGCCGGTCGCCCGTTGCTCGGCCATGTGCTGCGAGGGACGGTAGTGATAGAGGCCGTCGGCCCAGCCATTTACGCCGCGCGTGGCGAAGTGGAATTCGGTTGGGTGCAGGTTTCCCGATGAGGGGTTGACGCGCAGCGAGTAGGTGGAACCTGTCGCAGGGGCGAGCTTCGTGGCGCTGATTGCAGCCGAATAGAAGAAGAGTTGCGAGAGGAAATCGGCCCCGTTCGTCGCCGTTGGGTCGCCGCCGGCTCCGCGGAGAACATCCCACGCCGCGATGGGCGGAGAGGGCGGATCGGCGGGCAGATCGACCACCGGAACGCCTTCATAATGGCGGAAAGGGTTGGGCATGTTGGCCCAATCCAGAGATCGCGCGGAACGTCGCAAGCGCTCCGGGGTATGTTTCGTCGCCTCGTGATAGGCGCGCCAGTCAATCGCCAATTTACCCGTTGTCGGTGCGGGCCGCGCTGCCGGTACCGCTACCGGCACGTCGGGCCGGGCCGCCCGGAGCGGAGACTTTTCCGTTCACCGCAATGCTGGCGTTTGCCTTACTGGCTTCGCGGGCCGCTTCAATTTCTTCGTGGGTCCGAACATCCGGCTCGGAAACCTTCACTTTGGCCTGCGCCCGGGCCACTTGTCGTTTATGTTTCTTAGCTAACCGTTTGTCCACACCTCTACCCTACTCCCGCAGGTCGTAACAAAGCAAACGCGGCTGCTTATTCTGTAGAACGTCCTTGCTGTGCTGCACCACATAGAGCAAGCCCCGGCTCAACACGGGCAAGGACCACGTCTCGCGCGCGGCGAAGAGCCAGGCGCGAGAACCTTCCTTGAACCCGCCTGGATTCAGATCCATCCACATCAGGTGGCCCAGTTCGCCGAGCACCAGAAAGCGTCCGTCCACCTGCAACAGGTTGCCGCGATAGAGGCTCATCATCTGCTCCCGCTGCTGGCCGCCGGCCTGGAATGTTTCCTTCCACTCCAGGCTCGTGCGCCAGGCCACTTTGCCCGTCTTCACCGCCACGCAGGCGAGCGAGGCGTCCGGTTCGTTGCGGCCGTCGAAGCCGTACAGATAGCCGTCCTTGTGGATCGGCGTGTTGAAGTGCAGGCCGAACTCGGGCGTGGTCCACAAGACTTTGTGTTTGAAGTCTGGCGTGATCTCGAGCATCGTGCCGCCGGTTTTGTAACTGGCGGAGACAAATACATAGTTACCCATGATTACCGGGCAGGAGGCGTTTACTGACTCATAACTCTTGCTGCGCCATGGGTAAGTGAAGTCGACGGCGCCGGTGGCTGGATCGAGCATGATCAACCCACCGGTTGGCGGCTGACTTTCCCCGCCGGCGAAGACGAACACCCGGCGTTTGCCATGTACGACGGCGGGAATGGGCGACGCGTAACTCCCGCCCCACTCGTGCCCCGCGCCCCAGCGCATTTGCCCGGTCAGTTTATCGAGCCCGATCACACACGGGCCGCCGGGCGCGCCCACGTTCACAATCAGCAGATCCCCTTCCACCAGCGGCGTGGACGCCACGCCGAAGAAGTCCTGCGGCACGTTGAACTCATCGCGCAACTGGCGGCGCCACAGCACCTGGCCCGACGGCAAATGCAGGCAATACAACACCCCTTCGGCACCTACGACATACACCCGCTCGCCGTCGATCACGGGGCTGGAACGGGGACCGTTGTTGTAGCCGTAGCGGTCTTCAAAGGACGTCTGGTAGTTATGTTTCCAATAGCGCTCGCCGGTCTCGGGGTGGAGACATTCCACCAGCTCCTGATTGCCGCGGCGGTGCAGGAAGACTAACTTATCCCCGGCGATGGCGGGCGATGCGTAGCCGGTGCCCTTGGCCATTTCCCAGACGAGCGGCGGGCCACTGGCGGGGAACTTTTTGCTGAGCCGGGTTTCGCGCGAAACGCCATTGTGCTGGGGGCCCAGGAACGAGGGCCAGTCCTCCGTCACCGCGCCCTTCGGCAGCGCGGCGGGCTTCTTGTGCTTCACCGCGTCGGCATTTGGCTGGGCGGTTGCGCGGGCAGCGTTGGGCGCAGTGACCTTGGGCGGAGCCGGGTCAGTGTACTTTTTCTGGCCCAGCGCGGACAACGAAGAGAAGAGGAGCGTGCGTCGTTTCATGTAGCGGCGGAACCTATTCTCTCATTACACTGGCAGCAGTTCCATGCGACTCCTTGCGCTGTTCCTCCTCTCCTTGCCTGTTTTCGCCGAAGACCCGGCACGCACTCTGGCCGAGTTGCTTTCGCTGCTCAAGCCGTCGCGCGTGCCGGCCGATGGGCGGCTGAATCCGTTCGATAAGACCTGGGAAGAGTGGGTGCGACGGACCGGCGAGTTGCCGCCGGACTTCGACAAGCTCCGCTCGATCCCGGGGCTGCCGGATGCGCTGGAAGGCGTCACCACGCAGGCCCAATGGCAGGCCCGTAAGCAGCTGCTACGGCGCGACGTGCAGCACTGGATTTTCGGCCAGTTCCCGCCCACGCCCACGAACTTGCGCGCGGTGGTTGCGGCGAGCCGGCGAGAGGGCGCCGTTACCGTTCGCGAGGTGCGACTGGAGTTCGGCCCGGACCACCGCGCGACGCTGCGCGTGGAACTCATCATCCCCGACGGCCCCGGTCCCTTCCCCGTGTTCCTGACCAACCACGCGCACAACCGGCCGTGGGTCTACACGGCCGTTCGCCGGGGCTATATTGCCGCGATCTATCACGCCACCGATCCTCGCTACGCCAACGGAGACGATTCCGATGCGTGGCTCGACGTCTATCCCGGCATCGATTTTCCGGTCCTCGCGCGGTGGGCGTGGGCGGCCTCACGCACCGTGGATTATCTGGTCACGCTGCCCGAAGTGGACAAGGCAAAGA
>CAMATG010000843.1 GCA_945860645.1 Candidatus Sulfopaludibacter sp. SbA3
TATTGTTGGACGGCTCCGAACCACGGCCACCACGGTCCATTGTTCCGCGATCGACGCTGGGGGCCTGGGCATCCCCTGCGCGCCGCGAGCCACGGTCCATCGTCCCGCGATCGACGCTAGTTGCCTGACTGTCGCCCGAGCCGCGGCCGCCGCGGTCCATCGTCCCTCGATCAGCGCCGGAGACGCGCCCGGTGAAGGCATCGTTGTTCCCACGCCCGCCACCGTTGTCGCCAAACGTCCGGCGATTGGTTTCCTGCAAGGCTGAGCGCTGGCTTTCAAAGGGTACGCGATCGACGCGGCTGGCCTGGCGGGTCGCATAGAACCCGGTGTCGCCGCGGCTGGCGCCACGACCCTCTGACACGCGCGCCTGGCGATCGCTGAGCCGGTTCGAACCAGCGTCTGGCACCAGCGGCAGCTGGCCACGGACCATGGAGGCCGATTCGATGTCGTTGCGGTTATTCCGAACGTGATTCACCGAACCGCGGCCGAAGTCACGGGAGTTCACCGAGGTGATGCCGTTGTTGACACGGGCGTTGCGGTACACGTTGGTAATGTTCGTGTTATTCACGATGGTGATGTTGTTGAAGTTCCGGTTCCGGTAGCCGTTGTAGTAGCCACGGCCGTACCAGGGATAGTAGGTTTCATAGGGGGCCAGCGGCACCCAGCCGTAGTTCCCGAAGCCAACGGAGACGCCGACGTTCCCCCACCCGAAGAAAGCGACCAATCCGGGGCTCCAGTAGTGGCGCGACGTCATGCGCCCGGGCCACCAGCACCAGCCTCGGCTGGGCCGGTTGATCCAGCGTCCGTAGTGATACGGCGCCCAACCCCAGGCATCGTAGCTGACCCAGTTCCAGCCGTAGTAATCCACCCAGGCCCAGCGCCCGTTGCGGTACGGGGCCCAGTCACCGGTGGTGGCAGGCACCCACACATTGCCGTATTCCGGCGTGTTTTCCCACTGGCCGTGGTTGTCGAGATCCTCGGCGCCAGAGATGTCCTGGCTGACGTAGTCGTAGCTGCGGGAGTTCTCCAACTGACGGTCGCGCGATTCGTTCCAACGATCCCAATCGTCCACCATGGTGGCGTTGACGAACTGGAACTCCGGATCTTCGGCGGAGCCTCGTGCCATCAAGGTGCGACCGGACTTGAGCTTCTGGGCGCCGCGCGGGCTGAAGATCTCGGCTTCGCCGTTGCGCACGGTCACCTCCGTTGAGCCATCATCGAGAACGGAGATCCGGTAGATCCCCTTCTTCAACGGGCGGACAGAGATGGAAGGCGTAGAGATTTCGGTTTGCGAGTCCATGTTCCGCAGGACGCGGTAGGTCATCGTTCCGCGGGCCAGGCGCACAAGGTACTTACGGTTTTCGATGTCGGCCAGGCGCAGTTCCGTGTCGCCCGACAGGCGGGCGAAGTTGCCGAAGTCCATCTGCACTTCGGCGCGGGCGCCGGCGTTGGTCTGTACCTGATCCTCGCCCAGGAGGGGCGCGTTGACGGCGGCGGCAATCCACTCGCCCGTATCGCCACGGCGGACGGAAACGTCGCCCAACAGGAGGCTGAGGCGCGCGACGGCGCGACCGGAAGAATCGGCTTCCTGCGCCGGGACCTGGTTGGCCGCCGCGAAGAAGAGAGTAAGTACTGCCAGCATGGTGCGTTTCATGGTGATTGGCTCCCGTCAGCTTAACAGCATGCCAGGGGCCAAACGGCAACTCCTGTAATATCAATCGATTATGATTTTCGGCCCGTGGTGCTTTTCAACCACGTCCGGCTCCTTCTAGTTCAATTGAGCCGGTATGTCGAAAGTTTCACTCCATTGCCGATGAAACTCGGTTTTACCGATTTGCCCCTCCGCGTACTGATATCTGCCCTGTTTTTGCTGCGGATGACACACGCTTCCCGGGGCGCAGGATCTGGTTGGCGAAACCTATTAGAACGGACCGGAGAACAGCGAGCGGATGGCCACTGACGCCGAAGGGCGGCTGTGCATCGCCGCCGGTAACGGGTTGTTTCGATTTACCGCCGACCGGTTTGAGCGTCTGGACAACGACCCTGAATTCGGAAAACCTGGGGTCGTCGGGTATCAGCCAGAAACCGTGCAGGTGGAGTTACGACGGGCGCCGGTTTCAGCGGCAGGCTGGGGTGGCGCGGCGAACAGTCTTTGAGCTGGCGATGTAAGCCCATGGCACGACCGTCGCGGGGGTGGGGGACAGCTCCAACATTTCGTGAATCTGGCGCGTTCTTGAATCTGGAGCGAGACGTGATGCGGCACGTTTTGCAGGACCACGCGCGGGCGCGCAACACGGCCAAGCGGCGGTATTTGCGATCGGACCTACCGTTGGCGGACGTTCAATTGCCGGCACCGGCGACGGTAACTCCGGAATGGGATAGCGCGATGGAATTGGTGGCGCAGGAAGATACGCAGCGCGGGCGGGTGCTGCGGATGAAGTATCTGCTGGGCCACACGTGGGACGAGATCGCGGCCGTGCTGGGTATCAGTGTGAACCAGGCGCGGTACTTCGAAAGCCAGGCGATTGAGTGGCTGCGCCGGCGGTATTCGGTGTCGCGCTAGGTGTAGTGGAACTCCGCGGTGGCGGTGCCGGCGACTATCGCTGTCAGCCGGATCCAGTGGGCGCTGAAGCCCGCCGGGAAGACGTGGGCTTTGTAGCCTTGGACCGTGATGTCTTCGTATTTCACCCAGCTGCCATCACCGAGGAAATCGACCTCGACACGGACCACACCGCCGGGGGAATGTTGGAGGTGGAGCACTTTCTTGTCGAAGCCGGTCATCAAGAACGGGTCGCTCGTTTCGCCTGCCTTCACCTGTGATTTGCGCCAGACGCCGCCCCAGCCGGCGGGTTTGCCCCAGCTCCAGAGGTCGTCCGTTTTGCCGAACCAGATGCCGGCTTGCGGTTGGCCGCCGAGGGCGTTGTTATCGGCATTGGGCGTAGTCTGATTGCCGCCGAGGGCGAGCAGGCCGCGGAAGGCGGTGAAATCGGGAATGATTCGCAGGTGCTGGCAGACGGGCTTGATGCCCCAGATGTGACCTTCGAAGGCGATGGGCTGCAGTTCGTAGAACATGCCC
>CAMATG010000844.1 GCA_945860645.1 Candidatus Sulfopaludibacter sp. SbA3
TGCCCGCTCCCCCGTAGCCATCTCACACAGCACCGCCCCCAACGAAAACACATCGCTCCGCGCGTCCGCCGCCCGCCCCTGCGCCTGCTCCGGGGACATGTAGCAAAACGTCCCCACAACCGCCCCCTCCACCGTCAACGCCTCGCCCTCCGCCCCCACCCACTTCGCCAATCCAAAATCCAACAACTTCACCTGGTCCCGCCCCGTCACCATGATGTTGCCCGGCTTCAAATCCCGATGCACAATCCCGGCCGCATGCGCCGCCTCCAACGCATCCACAATCTGCAACGCATACCCAATCACCTGCCCCGCCGCCATCCCGCCCCGCGGAATCAGCGCCCCCAACGTCCGCCCCTCCACCAACTCCATCACCATCACGTCCACGCCGTCTTCACAAACCACATCATGCACAGTCACGATATGCGGATGCTGCAACCCCGACGCCGCCCGCGCCTCCCGCAAAAACCGCTCCCGCTCCCCGCCCCGGTCCGCCCGCAAAATCTTCAGCGCCACAAACCGGTCCAACTGCAAGTCCCGCGCCCGGTACACTTCCCCCATCCCGCCGGACCCCAGCTTCTCCAACACCTCATAACGCCCACAGATCGGAGAGTGCATCGCCCCGATCATCCCACGAATCACCCGCCAGCGGCGTCCTTCATCATCGTCACAATCACGCCCTCCACCTCACGCGCCACCGCGTCCAGCTCCGGCTTCCCAAACATCCCCATCATCGCCGTCGGCAGCATCGTCGCCAACTGATACGCCCCCGGCTTCCCATACACCGAAATCCGGCAGGGCAACGCCGTCGACATCGCCCCATCCGCCTCCAACACCTTCTTCGCCTGCAGCGGATTACACACCTCGAAGATCCGGCACTCCATCGCCAAGTCCACGCTCTTCCGCGCCATAATTTCCTGCAGATTATGCACCGCAATCACGCCAAACTTCTGACGCGCCGCCGACGCCTCCAGCTCCGCCTGAATCTCGTCCATCGTCCGCGTAGTGGGTATCTGAAACAGCATACCCACTATGATGCGATCACAAAAAAAACGTGACAACCCTACCGGTAGAACGGCGCCCAAGTCAGCCAGCGCGGTCCCCACTTCGTCTCCGGCTTGCCCACTTCCAACGCCCCCAGGTCCGGCGCCTTCCCCACAAACCCATCGTTCACCCCAGGAATCGCCACCCCCGCATCCACCGCCTTACTCCCCGGCTTCAGCTTGAAGTTCAAATCCATCGAATGGTAAACCTTGTGCCGGTCCGTCGCCGTCGGCGGCGCCAGCTTCTCAAAGATGTCGTAGTCGACTTCAATCCCGTGCGTCTCCTGCCCCGTCGCCGCCGCCATCTCCTTCAACGTCGCGAACGTCTTCCAGCCCTCCCCCTTCGGCTCATACACCTTCTGCCCCTTTGGCGGCGCGAAGAACCGGTACTGCGCCGCCGCCCCCGGGTTCGGCCGGAACCCGTTGTAATCCGTCGAATACGCATCCGTCGCGTTCGCCCACGCCATCACCCCGACCCCCGCCGCGTTCTTCCCCAAAATCAGATTGTTCCGCCAGTGCGCGTTCGAATACGGCTCGCCCACCGCGTGCTCGTTGATGATCGTGTTGTGGTAAACAAACAGCCCCGCCGGATGCGCGCTGAACTTGAAACTGGTCGTCGAAGTCGTGTGATAGAGAATGTTCCGGATGAAATAGATCGGCCCGCCAAACGTCGGCTGCGAAGAATACCCGCCGTGGAACGCGTTCACACCGCGGTTGTCGAACACCCGCACGTTATGCACGCCGCCATCGGTCTCCACGTAGTCGTCGTTGTTCATGTGGAAGTCGTTGTTGTAAATGTCGATCGACGACGCCCGCTGGTCCGGATCCGAAGGCGGCGTTCCATACGTCGAAATCCCCACCGAATCGTGGAAATACGCAATCGCGTTGTGCGCAATCACATGCCCCGGCCCATACACCTTAATCGCGTAGTAACTCCGCAACTCATGTGACCCGTAGTTCCCAATCGGCTGCCACATGAACCCCGTCCATCCGTTCAGCCGGAACCGGTCCTCCCGCCCAATAAACAAATTGTCAGCGATATAGAAGTCACTCGAACCCGCGAACTCCGTCCACACCCCAAAGCCAATATTTTCAAACCGGCAATTCTTCACCGTCAGCCCAACGGCGCCCAGAACCTCCTTCTGCCCGGCCATGATTCCAATGTCCGTATTCCGGATCGTGATCCCGTCGAAGATGTGATACCGCGACGCCGTCACGTCGAATAGCGAGTGGTTCCCGTCCCCATCAAAAATCACTTCCCCGTCGCCGGCGGACTTAATCGTAATCGGCTTCTCCAGCGTCCCCTTCAGCGTCAAGGAATTGGACCCATCGAACGGCGTCATCATCGGGTCCACATAGTTCAGCCGCTCCGGCTTGTACAGCCCCGCATGCATCAGAATCGTGTCCCCCGGCTGCGCCCGCCGCTCCCACACCACGCTCCAATCGCCCAGCCCCGCGCCGTAGTAGGCCTGCAGCAAACTCGTGTAGTGCGGCTCCACCTTCGGGCCCTTATACTCCGGCGAATAGACGTGCCGGACGGTCCCGCCCACATACGGCATCGGCTCCGTCCGGGTCTTCACTTTCACCGTCTGCGTCGTCTGCCCGCTCGCCCCATCGGGGTCTTTCATCACAAACTGGCACTCGTATTCGGTCCCAGGCCGCAGGCTCAAAATGCTCCCCGCAAACCCGTCCGGCACCGTATAATCCAGGTTCTCCCGCCGCCGGTAAATGTTCTCCCCGCCAACGCGCACCAGCGGCATCGCCGCCCGCCACGCGCTCTTGCCCGTCGCGCGAAACTTCACCTCCACCGTCGCGTTCCGGTTCGCATCCCCGGAAATGGCCCATTCAAAGCCTAAATTCAACAGCGTCGGATGTTCGACGTGAAAACGGCCCGCGGTCGTCGAGTTCTGGGCATGCAGCGCAAGCCCGGCAAGGAGAAACAAACAGAGGCGCATAACTCGCGCCATTATATAAGCCTTTACCAGCGCAGGTCTTTCTTCGTTTCAGAACTGTTGAACTGAATTCGCGGCCCCG
>CAMATG010000845.1 GCA_945860645.1 Candidatus Sulfopaludibacter sp. SbA3
GCGCGGCCGGCGGAGACGATGGGGGCGTCGACGGCGGGGACGATCCGGTTTGAATCGTCGCGGCCGAGCGCGGACCTATTTCCTTTGGACGAGTTTCGGGCGTGTTGCCAGGAGGTGCTGGCGGGGGATGGGGCGGCTGCGGTGTTGCAGCTGGGTTCGCCGCAGGGGATGCCGGCGTTGCGCGAGTATCTGTTGGCGGAGGCGATTGCGCAGGGCGCGGCGGGGCCGCACGATGACGTCTTGGTGACGAGCGGTTGCCAGCAGGCGATGGACCTGATTGAGCGATTGATCACGCTGGACGGAGAGGCGCGGATCGCGGTGGAAGATCCGGTTTATCCGGGCGTTCGGAACGTGTTTGGGAAGGGCCGGGCGCGGCTGTTGGGCGTGCCGACGGCCGAGGACGGGATGGACATGGAGGCGCTGGAGAACATCCTGGACCGGCAGCGGCCGAAGTTGCTGGTGGTGACGCCCTCCTTTCAAAATCCGACGGGCGGGACGTTGCCGGAGGCGGCGCGGCGGCAGATGGTGGCGGTGGCGCAGCGCGCGGGGACACTGATTGTTGAAAACGGCATCTATGCCGATCTTCGATATAGTGGCACGCCGTTGCCGACGGTGCGGACGTTCGGGCGGGAATCGGTTTTGCAGTTGGGGAGTTTCAGTAAGCTGGCGTTTCCGGGGTTGCGGGTGGGGTGGGTGCTGGGGCCAAGGGCGGTGATCGCGCGGTTGACGCAGATTCGGCATTGGTGCGATTTGCATTCCGATCAGTTGTCGCAGAGCGTGCTGTTGCAGTTTGCGCAGAGCGGGCGGCTGGAGCGGCATAGGCAGAAGATGTTGGACCACGGGGCGCGGCGGTTGCGGGCGGTGCTGGATGCGTGCGCGGCGCATTTGCCGCAGGGCAGCCGGTGGACGCGGCCGGAGGGCGGGATGAGTTTATGGGTGGAGTTGCCGGGGGCGATGGATACGGCGTTGGCGCTGGAAGACGCGCAGCGGGCTGGGGTTTCCTATTTGCCGGGGCGCGCGTTTGCGGTGGAGCGGCCGGCAACGAACGCGTTGCGATTAAGTTTCGCCGGAGAGCCTCCGGCGCGCATCGAAGAAGGTTTACGCATACTGGGCCGGGTATTCCGGGAGCATGCGGAGCGGCGCTTGTCGCCGGTGTCTGAAATGGAGACGGCGGTGGTTTAACCGCCGGGATTTAGAGGAGCACACACATGATTCTGAACGAAGAGTTTCGACTGAAGATCGGCCTGGCCGAGATGCTGAAGGGCGGCGTCATTATGGACGTCACCACGCCCGAGCAAGCAGCCATTGCTGAGAAGGCCGGGGCCTGCGCGGTGATGGCGTTGGAGCGAGTTCCTTCGGACATTCGCAGGGATGGCGGTGTTGCTCGCATGTCGCCTGTCAGCATGATTCGCGGCATCATGGCGGAAGTCTCGATTCCGGTGATGGCGAAGGCGCGGATCGGGCATTACATGGAAGCCCGTGTGTTGGAAGCGTTGGAAGTGGACTATATCGATGAGAGTGAGGTGCTAACACCGGCCGATGAGGAAAACCACATCGACAAGCGGCCGTTCAAGGTTCCGTTCGTGTGCGGCGCGAAGAACCTCGGCGAGGCGTTGCGCCGGATTAGCGAAGGCGCGGCGATGATCCGGACGAAGGGCGAGGCGGGCAGCGGCAATATTGTCGAGGCTGTTCGGCATATGCGGACGATTCAGCGCGAGATGAAGCAGTTGACGGTGTTGTCGCACGACGAGCTGTATGCCGAGGCCAAGCGGCACCAGGCGCCGATTGAACTCATTGAATATGTGGCCGCCAATGGGAAGCTGCCGGTGCCGAATTTCTCGGCGGGTGGCGTGGCGACGCCGGCCGATGCGGCGTTGATGATGGCGATGGGCGCCGAGACGGTGTTCGTGGGATCGGGCATTTTCAAGTCGCATGACCCGGCTCGTTTTGCGAAGGCCATTGTGAAGGCGACGACGTATTGGAAAGATCCGGCAAAGGTCATGGAAGCTTGCGATGAAGTGGGCGTGAGCGAGCCGATGCGGGGCCTGGATACGTCGAAGCTGCCGGCCGAAGAGTTGATGGCCAATCGCGGCTGGTAAGGCGACATGGCGCATATCGGCGTATTGGCGTTGCAGGGTGATTATGAGAAGCATGCGCGTTCGCTCGAAAGGGCGGGCGCGCAGGTTTCTGAAGTTCGGACGGTGGCGGAGTTGAACGCTGTCGATGGGTTGGTGATTCCGGGCGGCGAGAGTACGACGATGTTGAAGCTGTTGGATCGGGAATCGTTGTTTGAACCGTTGCGGGAGTTTGGGGCGACGAAGCCGATTTTTGGCACGTGCGCGGGCGCGATTTTGCTGGCGACGAAGGTGGAGAATCCGGAGCAGGCGTCGCTGGGGCTGGTTGATATCGGCGTGCGGCGCAATGCGTATGGGCGCCAGTTGGATTCGCGCGTCGTTTCCATTGATGCTGATGGGTTCGGTGCGCTGGAGGCGGTGTTTATCCGGGCGCCGATCATTCAGACGACGGGGCCGGGGGTGAGGGTGTTGGCGCGATATAATGGCGATCCTGTCCTTGTGGAACAAGGGCTGCACCTGGTGGCGACGTTTCATCCTGAGTTGAGCGCCGATGACCGGGTTCACGCTTATTTCGTAAAAAAGGTGACTGGGTGAAAAAGCTTCGGATCCTGTTTGTGTGCGTCGGCAATGCGTGCCGAAGTCAGATGGCGGAGGGGTTTGCGAAGCATCTGGGCGGGGATGTTGTGGAGGCGCAGAGCGCGGGGATGATGCCGTTGGGGTCGGTGCCGTCGCAGACTCGGCAGGTGATGTTGGAGAAGGGCGCGCCGATTGATGACCAGTATCCGAAGGGTGTTGAGGTGTTTCGGAAGACGGAGTTTGACCTGGTGATCAACATGAGCGGGATAATGTTGCCGAAGGGGTTGAAGGAGAAGGAACGGCAGTGGACGGTGGCCGATCCGTATGGGCGTTCCGAGGGGGCTTACCGGCAGGTTCGGGACGACTTGGAGGGTCGAATTCGGGAGTTGCTGCAGCAGGTGCGAGATGCCAATG
>CAMATG010000846.1 GCA_945860645.1 Candidatus Sulfopaludibacter sp. SbA3
TCCCCGCCGAGCAGCGCGGCGGCCGCACCCAGGATGAAATCGCCGACGAAATCCGCAAACGCATCGCCACCCAGCCCGGCCTCAATCCCGTCATCGCCCAGCCCATCTCCGACCGTGTCGATGAAATGGTCACCGGCGTCCGTGCCGATGTCGCCGTCAAAATCTTCGGCGACGATCTCAAAGAACTCGTCCGCGTCGGCAACGAAGTCGCCCGTGTCGCCAACACCGTCCGCGGCATCGGCGACGTCAAAGTCGATCGCGTCTCCGGCCAGCAGAACCTCACCATCACCATCGATCGCGCCGCCATCGCCCGCCTCGGCATCAACGCCTCCGATGTCCACGACGTCATCGAAGCCGCCGTCGGCGGCAAACTCGCCACCGAAATCTACGAAGGCGAACGCCGCTTCCAAGCCGTCGTCCGCTACCCCGAAACACTCCGCAATTCCATCAAACACATCAGCGAAATCCTCCTCACCGCCCCCGCCGGCGGCGCCGTCTCCCTCGGCAGCCTGGCCAAAATCGAGCTCATCGAAGGCGCCTCCCAGATCAAACGCGAAATGGCCAAACGCCGCATCGTCGTCGGCATCAACGTGCGCGATCGCGACCTCGGCAGCTTCGTCGCCGAACTCCAGCAGAAGGTGGAAAAGCAGGTCAAACTCCCGCCCGCCTACTATTACGAATGGGGCGGCCAGTTCCAGAACATGCAGCGCGCCCGTCGCCACCTCCTCATCATCATCCCCATCACCATCAGCGCCATTCTGTTCCTCCTATTCCTGCTCTTCAAATCCCTCCGCCTATCCCTGCTCATCATCCTCGTCCTCCCCTTCGCCTCCATCGGCGGCATCGCCGCGCTCTTCTTCTCCGGCGAATATCTCTCCGTCCCCGCCTCCGTCGGCTTCATCGCCCTCTGGGGCATCGCCGTGCTCAACGGCGTCGTGCTCGTCTCCTGTATCCGCGGCTTCCGCGAAGGCGGCGCGGACCGCCGTCCCGCCATTCTCGACGGCGCCACCGCCCGCTTCCGCCCCGTCATGATGACGGCCACCGTCGCCGCCCTCGGCCTGGTCCCGTTCCTCTTCGCCACCGGCCCCGGCTCGGAGGTCCAACGCCCCCTCGCCATCGTCGTCATCGGCGGCCTCATCACATCGACCATGCTCACCCTCATCGTCCTCCCCGCCCTCTACGGCTTCTTCGACGATCAACCCGCCATCTTCCGCCACGACATCCCCGTCGAATCCCTCGAACCCGACCTCGAGTCCTAACCTCCTCTGCACCCGAGGAAAAAAAACAACCACACCGCGACAACCCCTCCGGGGACATACGTGCCGGAGGGAGCGCAGCGACCGTAGGCCGTGTGTACCCAAAACGCCGCACTCGCCCGCAACCGCACTCGGAGGAAAAGTAAAAAACCAACCACACCGCGAAAACCCCTCCGGGGACATACGTGCCGGAGGGAGCGCAGCGACCGTAGGCCGTGTGTCCCCCAAAACGCCGAACGCGCCCGCAACCGCACCTTGCGAAGAGGCAGGAACGAGCCCCCGCCCCCACCGCTAAACTAAAAAAGTGACCCGCCACCAGCCGCTCTTATTCATCGCCATAACAATCCTCGCCGGCTGCGCCCAACGCCACCTCGCCCTCGACACGCCCCCCGCCCCGCCCGCCAAACCAACCAAGCAAATGCCTGCCGGCGATCAACCCGATAAAGCCGCCGAATTCCAACTCCTCCGCCGCACCGGGAACCCCCAAGGCGAACTCCCCCTCGAACGCTACGAAGCCGCCCGCCAAAAACTATCGCGGATGCCCGCCTACAACCTCGCCGCCGCCGCGCCAGCCGCCAAAGGCACACGTCAGGCCGATCTCGGCGGCTGGGAATCCCTCGGCCCCGCCAACCAGGGCGGCCGCACCCGCGTCCTGCTCATCCACCCCCAGGACCCCAAAATCATGTACGCCGCCGCCGTCACCGGAGGCGTCTGGAAAACCACCGACGCCGGCGAAAACTGGGCCCCTCTCACCGACCTCTTCCCCACCCTCGGCCTCGGCGCCCTCGCCATGGACCCCGCCAATCCCGACACCCTCTACGCCGGCACCGGCTTCTGGTTCAACACCCTCTCCGGCACCAGCGTCTTCGGCTCCGCCCCCCTCGGCACCGGTATCTTCCGCACCCGCGACGCCGGCCTCTCCTGGGAACCCCTCGGCAATCCCGGCGGCGCAAATTTCCGCTACATCAACGACATCTTTGTCTCCCGGTCCGACTCCAACCGCATCTACGCCGCCACCCCCACCGGCGTCTTCCGCTCCACCGACTCGGGCGCCTCCTGGACCCAGATCTTTAACCGCGGCACCAACGGCCGAAACGGGTGTCAGGACATGGTCATGCGCACCGACCAGTCCACCGACTACTTCTACGCCGCCTGCGGCACCACCACCGCCGGCGACGCCGCCATCTTCCGCAATACCGACGCCGCCTCCGACGCCCCCTGGGAAAGGGTCCTCCAACTCCCCGCCATGGGCAACACCACCCTCGCCCTCGCCCCCTCCAGCCAAAGCACCATCTACGCCCTAATCGCCAGCAACGGCACCGACGCCGCCGAATGGCGCAACTCCCTCCACGCCGTCTACCGCTCCACCACCAATGGCGACACCGACACCTGGGAAGCCCGCACAACCAACCAAAATCCCGAACAAATCAACACCGGCCTCCTCTCCACCAACCAGGGCTTCTACAACAACCTCTGCACCGCCAACGGCCAGCGCACCATCGGCGGCCAGGGCTGGATCCACAACGCCATCACCGTCGATCCCACCAACCCCGATCGCGTCTGGGTCGGCGGCATCGATATCTACCGCTCCGACGATGGCGGCGCCAACTGGGGCATCGCCTCCTTCTGGCAGTCCGCCGACGCCCCCGGCGGCGCCCACGCCGACGTCAGCTCTCTCGTCTTCCCGCCCGATTACGACCCCGCCTCCAAACCCCATCTCTTCACCGCCACCGACGGCGGCGTCTACAAAACCGAAAACGCCAACGCCGATCTCGCCACCGGCCCCCGCGCCGGCTGCACGCCCTTC
>CAMATG010000847.1 GCA_945860645.1 Candidatus Sulfopaludibacter sp. SbA3
ATGCGGACGGCCCAGTTGAGGAGGCCGCCGCCATCGTTGCGGATGCGGATGAAGCGGGTTTGAGGGAATTGCCCGATTAGGGGATTGTAGACGAGGCCTTCAGTTTCGACGGCGAGTTTGGGGAAGATGCCGGCGTTGCAATCGCCGAGGGCCTGGCAGTCGGAGGGGGGATTGATGGGTTGGAAACGGGGAACGGGGTTGGCGGATGGCGTCGCGTCGGCGGAGATGGGGCCGAAGCTGGCGGCGACGTTGGCGGTGACGGAGCCGCCGGAGGGGCGCTGTTCGAGGGCGAGGAAGACGGGGAGTTGGACGGTTTCGCGGGTGGTGGGATTGGAATCGATGACTTCGAAGACGGCGATGCCGACGCCGTTAGTTAGGGGGACTTCGGAGACGGCGGAGAGGTCGCCGGCGGGGGGCTGGACGATGAGGCCGGAGGCGCCGTTGGCATCGGTATTTTTGACGCGGGCGAGGAGGAGCTGGCCGGCCGCGGTTGGGTTCCAGCGGCCGGGGTTGGGGGATCCGCCGAGATCGCCGGCGGCGGTGGGGATGGTGGCGGAGGAGCCGGCGAGGGCGTCGGGGACGAAGAGGCGGGCACCTGGGGGGAAGTTGGAAAAGCGGGCGACGATGCGGGTGCCGTGGTCGGCGAAGGGGGCGCGTTTGATGAACGATTCGGAGAAGCCTTCGGTGTAGCGGAGGGAGGAGAAGCGGGTGCCGGAGCTGAGGAGGTTGGCGAAGGTGGGTTCGCTAGGGACGCCGGAGACGGTGCAGATGAAGGAGGAGGAGTAGGAGGCGAGGAGGCCGCGGGTGGCGATGCCGACGACGAGGGGGCTGTTGTCGACGCGGATGGCGGAGGGGCCGTTGGTGGCGAGGGCAAGCTGGAAGGGCTGTTCGGGGTTCTGCGGGGGGACGACGCGGACGTTGGTGATGCGGAAGACGGCGGTGCCGGAGGGGCCGAGGGTGAAGTTCATGCCGGCGAAATCGAATTGGTTATTGGCACGGACTTGGGGGGTGGCGCCGGTGGAGATGTCGCCGGAGCCGGTGTTGACGGTGAGGACGGCGTCGAGGGTGTTGGTGGTTGTGTTGAGTTTATTGGTGATGTTGCCGCCAAAAGAGATGACGCGGATGTCGCCGCGGATCTGGCCGTTGGGGGTGCCGCCGGTGCAGTTGAGGGAGATGTCGCCGACGCGTTCGGCGAGGCCTTCGAGGCGGACGAGGGCGGGGACGGCGGTGGCGACGCAGTTGAGCGGGGAGAAGTTCTGGGCTTGGAGGGCTGTGATCGCGAGCAGGAAAAGAATGGTGCGCATGTGGGAAACCTTCAGGGCGGGCCGGTCATCTACACGATACAATGATGGTGTGGATTGCAGTTGTGTTACCCCGTAAATTTCCATGTCGACACTCACTTCGGTAAACATTGTTGAAGAGATTCAGGCGCTGAAGCGCGAGCGGAATGCGGTCATTCTGGCGCACCACTATCAGGAGTCGGAGATTCAGGAGATCGCCGACGCGATCGGGGATAGCCTGGAGTTGGCGCGGAAGGCGAAGGAACTGGAGTGCGATGTGATCGCGTTCTGCGGGGTTTGGTTCATGGCTGAAACGGCCAAGATCCTGAATCCGTCGCGGATGGTGATCGTGCCGGATAAGGACGCGGGCTGTTCGCTGGTGGATTCGTGCCCGGTGGACATGGTGCGGGCGTTCAAACGGAAATATCCGGACCACGTGGTGGTAAGTTACATCAACACGTCGGCTGATGTGAAGGCGGAGAGCGATATTATCTGCACGTCGCGGAATGCGGTGCAGATTGTCAATTCGATTCCGGCGGATCAGCCGATTCTGTTTTTGCCGGATATCAACTTAGGGAATTACGTTAAGAAACAGACGGGCCGGACTAACATGCGCATTTGGCAGGGGGCGTGTATTGTGCACACCACTTTTACAGAGCGCAGGTTACTGGAGGCGATGGCGGCGCAGCCGGACGCTTTTGTTGTGGCGCATCCGGAGTGCCCGACGCCGGTGTTGCAGCATGCGGGTTATATTGGTTCGACGTCGGCGCTGATTGATTATTGTGTGAAGTCCGAGCACAAGTCGTTTATTGTTATGACGGAGAGCGGTGTGCAGCATTCGCTGCGGAAGCTGGCGCCGGAGAAGACGTTTACGTTCGTCACGAATGAAAATTGTAACTGCAGCGAGTGCCCTTACATGAAGCGGAATTCGTTGGAGAAGCTGCGGGATTCGCTGGCGACGTTGTCACCTCGCGTGGAGTTGGATACAGATATGATGGACCGGGCGCGCGGGTCGATTGAACGCATGCTGGCTGTGAAGTAGTTACATCATGGCACTGATCGACGGTTTCGAGCGGCTGCACGATAACTTACGCATCAGTGTTACCGACCGCTGTAACATCCGGTGTTTTTACTGTATGCCGGAGGGGCCGATTCCGTTTCTGGAGCGGGAGGAAATTCTCTCGTTTGAGGAGATCGAGCGGGTGGCGCGGGTGGCGGTTTCGTTGGGGGTTCGGAAGTTGCGGATCACCGGCGGGGAGCCGTTGGTTCGGAAGGACGTGGCGACGCTGGTGGAGAAGTTGTGCGGGATTCCGGGCGTGGACGATGTGGGGCTGACGACGAATGGGGTGCTGCTGGCGGGGTTGGCTGGGGATTTGTGGGCGGCGGGGTTGCGGCGTTTGAACGTGCATTTGGATACGTTGGACGCGGCGCGGTTTTTCCAGATCACGCGGCGGGACGATTTCGGGCGGGTGATGGCGGGCGTGGATAAGGCGTTGGAACTGGGGTTTGAGGTGAAGTTCAACGCGGTGGCGGTGAAGAATTTGTGCGAGCCGGACGTGGTTCCGTTGGCGCGGTTCGGGCGGGAGCGGGGCGTGGAGATTCGATATATCGAGTTCATGCCGCTGGATGCGCAGGGGTTGTGGGATAAGTCGAAGGTATTGCTGCAAGACCAGATGATGGGACTGCTGCAGGCGGAGTTTGGGGAGTTGGTCGCGATTCCGGATCAGGATCCGCGGGCGCCGGCGACAGAATTTGGGTTTGCGGACGGGATTGGGCGG
>CAMATG010000848.1 GCA_945860645.1 Candidatus Sulfopaludibacter sp. SbA3
TCCTCGCCAACGACTACACTTCCCCTCCCCCTAACAACTGCGTCACCTTCAACGACCGAGCCGGCCTCGACGAAGCCACCGAGTACCTCATCCACCTCGGCCACAAGCGCATCGCCTACATCGGCAATCTGGAACAGACCTGGTTCCAGCGCCGCTACAACGGCTACACCGACGCCATGCACCGCCACAACCTGAAACCCCAGGCGATCGGCGAAAACTGGCTGCTATCCGGCATCGAATACGGCCAGCGCGCCACGGTCCAATTGCTAGGCCCCAAGCACCGCCCCACGGCCCTCGTCTGCGGCAACGACGAAATCGCCGCCGGCGCCTGGAAGGAGCTCACCCGCCGCAAGATCGCCATCCCGCAAGAGATCAGCCTGGTCGGCTGCGGCGACCGCATCGAGTACTCCATCCTCGAACCCGAACTCACGTCAATCTCCGTCTTCGTCGAAGAGCTAGGCGAGCATCTGACAACAATGCTCCTGGCCCGCCTGACGAATCCAGAGACCGCCCCCGCCTCCCAAACCTACCCCTGCAAACTAGCCATCCGCGCCTCCTGCCAACCGCCCCTCATATAGTGCGATAGAGCGCCCCCCTTCTTCCTCCCACCCTTCTTTACAAGCCCTACTAATACAGGGACAACCACCCTTGTCCCATTTCTCCCATTTTCGGGATTTTCCGATGAGAATTTTCCCCGCCCCAACCCACTACCTGAATGTATGCCCCGCTGCCCACGCGTCATCATCCCCGGCCTCCCCCACCACTTCACCCAACGCGGCAACGCCCGCCAGCAGGTCTACGACACCGACCGCGACCGCCACCTTTTCCTCCGCCTCCTCGCCCAATACGCCACCAAATACGAGCTCGAAATCCTCGGCTACTGCCTCATGCCCAACCACTACCACCTCATCGCCATCCCCCACCACCCCAACTCCGCCGCCCTCGCCCTCGGCCGCCTCCACGCCGATTACGCCCGCATCATCAACATCAACCGAGACGCCTGCGGCCACCTCTGGCAGTCCCGCTACCACTCCGTCACCCTCGACCCCACCTACACCTGGCGCGCCCTCGCCTACATCGAACGCAACCCCGTCCGCGCCAACATCGTCCCCACCGCCCAACAATTCCCCTGGTCCAGCGCCCCCGCCCGCCTCGGAGTAACAAAAGCCCCCCAATGGCTCAGCCTCCACCAATGGAGCCGCCTCTGGTCCCACAACGACTGGCAAACCCTCCTCAAAGATTTCCCCAGCGAAACCACCGTCCGCCCCCGTCTCCACGCCCTTGGCCGACCGCGCGTCGCAGCCCTCGCCGCACCCGCACACTAACCTACAACCGCGGCACCGGCGGCTTCAAAACCGCCCACGGAAACACCCCCTGCCGCTTAGTCTTCCGCCGGTACACGGAATCCCCAGCCGTCACATACAGCGTGTCCAACCCCGGTCCGCCAAACGTCACACTCGTCAACGCCTTCCCATTCGGGTTCAACAGCACCGCCGACGTCCGCCCCGCCGGATCGTTGATCTGCAACCCCAGCTTCGTACAAACATACAGAAACCCCTCCGAATCCACCGTCAAACCCGCCGCGCCCGATTCGTCCTCATCGGCAATCTCTAACCGATGAAACGCCACCCCGTACTGCAACGACCCATCCGCCTGCACCTGGAACGACCACACCCACCGTTTCACCGTGTCACTCACAAACAGCAACGAATGGTCCGGCGACAAGCAAACCCCAGCCGGCGCCGTAATCCCCTCATGCACCACGCGCTTAGAGCGTCTATGTAAAACCCGCCGCGTCCCAGTCTCCACAGAATACTCCGGCGCCCAGTCCGTCTTCCCCTCCCCGACCTTCCCCGAAGCATGCTCCACCCGGTACCCGCGCTTCGTCCGACCATCCACAAAGTAAACATCCCCAGCCTTATCGACGGTCAACCCGCCCGCCGCCCCATACCCACCCCCCACCAATTCCCACTCCAAAGCCTGATCCACAAACCGCGAAGCAAACGACTTCACCGGCTTCGCAATCGGCTGTGTCCAATCCCGCCAAACCCACCGCAGCGCCTCCGGCAGCAACGGCCCGCCGTGCTTGGAGTTGTGCCCCTCCGTCCCCACCACCAACTTCGCGTCATACCCGCCAATGTCCAAAGCCGCAATCATGTCCTGATTGCTCTGAATATTCTGATCCGCCGTCCCATCCTGCAGGAAAATCCTCACCGGCTTCCCCTCAAACTTCCGCACCTGCGAAGGCAGAATCAGCGCCCCCCGCTGATGCGTAAATCCGCCAATAAAACTAACGGCCCGTCGAAACACATCCGGCCGTTCCCACACCGCGATCACCGAACAATTCCCACCCGAAGACGACCCGGAAATCGCCCGCAAATTCGGATCCGCCGTCAGCGTGTACGACTTCCCCACCTCCGGCAAAACCTCATCCGCCAGGAACCGCGCATAACGCCCCGTCACCGCGTCGTACTCATAGGAACGATGAAACCGCCCCTGCGCCGTCGCCGTAGGCGCCGGCAGCACGCCCGGCGAGATGAAGATGCCAATCGTCACCGGCATCGCCTTCTGGTAAATCAGGTTGTCAAAGACAATGGGCACCCGGAACGCCCCCGTCTCATTCGCGAACCCCGCCCCGTCTTGAAAAACCATCACCGCCGCCGGCGTCCCCGCCACATACTGCGCCGGCACATAGACCCAGTAATCATGCGTGGTCCCCGGATACACCGACGATCCGCGCAGCACATGTTTCGTAACCGTCCCGCGAGGCACCCCAGCCTGCCGCGACGACTCCGGCCCATAGACATACTCTTCGCCCCGCAGCAGCGGCACGGCCCCCAACGCCATCGGCAAAAACGCCCGTCGTTTCATCTCATCAACTCCCTTGGTCGAACGCCCGGATCAACCCAGTCTTCGTCAAATTCTGCGCCGCACCCACCTGCCGCAACCCCTGCTGCACAATCCCAAACACGATATACCAGCTCACCACCCCCACCAGCACCATAAACGGCAACCCGAAAATCAACCCAAAACCCGCCGTAAAATTCCACGTCGC
>CAMATG010000849.1 GCA_945860645.1 Candidatus Sulfopaludibacter sp. SbA3
GCCGCACGCCTTGCACCCAGTCGCGCAATGGGTTCTGCGCGAAGTTGGGAATCATGAACGGGAGGTAGACATCGTCGAACAGGAAGGGCCCGCCGAGTGCAGGCCGGTAGACTTCGAGGAGGACGAAGGCGAAGAGAAAAAGGCCGAGCAGCATCGGCCAGCGGGCCTGTGCGAAGGAGGTTGGGGAATCGGTGGCGACCGGTTTATTTTCGGCTGGGCGCTTGGGGCTTTTCATGGAGTGCGTTGATTTGGTATTCGAGAATGGCCACCTTTTGGGTGAGCGCGATATTGGCGTCTTTGAGCTCGGAGATGATGACGGAGAAGCGGAAAAAGACGATGAGAAACAGGGCTCCGACGACGAGGAGGAGCGCGATGGGCTGGTTGTTGACGCCGATTAAATGGCCGAGTTGGGTGAGCAGCCAGGGGCTTTGCGAAAGGGCCAACATGGAGACGGCCGCGCCCAGCCAACTGACGGAGTATTCGACGCGAATGTGAGCGCGGCGAATGTTGAGCAACACGACTGCGATGAGCAGAAGGCTGACGCCGGCGATGATGGAAAGGAGTCTGTCCATAGCTTAGATGCGGCGCTTGCTTCCTTGATATTTCAAGATGTTGACCAGCACGCCGAGAAGCACATGCAGCACATAGTAGAACGATCGCACGGCTGTAATGGTGGAGACACCGGCCATGCGGGCGCGCATTTTGACGGGCACCTCTTCAAAGCGGAACGTCAGGCGCTGTAGTACGACCAGCGCCTCGATTTCCGGATACTCCAACGGGAAGCTGCGGGCGAAGACCTCCAGCGCCTCGCGGTTTACTCCGACGAAGCCGGAGGTGGGATCGTGCACCTCCTTACGGAGGATGAGCGCCAGGAACCAGCGGAAGAAAACAATACCGATGCCGCGGGCGACCGAGGTGTGCTTTCCGTCTCCATTGACATAGCGGGAGCCGATGACCATCTGCGCGCCGCTGGTGCGGAGGGTGTCGCGGATGAGGCCGACGTAGGCCGGGTCATGCTGGCCGTCGCCGTCGAGGCGGATGACGTATTGAAAGCCGAGGTCGAAGGCGAGGCGGTAGCCGGCCTGCACGCAGCCGCCGAGGCCAAGGTGGTAGGGCACGGAGATGACGTCGGCGCCGGCTTCCAAGGCGACCGTCCGGGTGCCATCGGCGGAACAGTCATCGACGACGAGGATCGGCAGTTCCGGATGCCGCTGGCGCAGTTCGCCGATCACCGTGGCGATGGCGCCTTCCTCATTGAACGCCGGAATGAGGATCATCAACGAGTGCTTACCGGAAGGGGCGATCACAGTTCGGCCACCTGCCGGAAGGAGATGGCGAACCGATCCAACGCTCCCTGAAATTCGGCGGTGGAGAGCTTCGCGGTGCGACGGATATGGCGGCGCTGCCGCCAGACGAGCGGCAACATGGTGAGCGCCGAAAAATGGGCGCGAAGAACGCAGGCGACGAGCGTCCAGGCGCTCTGGCCATCCTTCTGAAACTGGGCCGCCGCGCCTTGCCCACGGCGCATGGCAAGGAAGTGATGGAGGTAGCGGATGGGCGTGGCGAAGAGCGCTGTTAACAAGCGCAGGGCCGGAAATGTTTTCAGAATGAGAAGCAGCCGGTTGCGTTCAACGAAGTAGGCCTTCAGTTTTGAAGCGCGCCCGGCCGAATGCGAGTACCGGTGATGGACCACAGCGGCGGGGACATAGCGGCACGTCCAGCCGGCCCAGCGGGCGCGGAGGCCGAGGTCGGTGTCCTCGCAATAAAGGAAGAACGCGTCGTCGAAGCCGCCTGTTTCGGCCAGCATGATGCTTCGATACACGGAGGCCGACCCGCTGGCGAGCAGGACCTCTTCGGCATTCGGGAAGTTGGCGGGCGGCGCGCCATGGCCGCGCTGTTTGCTGGTTCCATCGGCGGCAATCAACATGCCTGCCGAATCCAAGCATTCCGGATCGACGCCGTGAAACCGGACTTGGGAGGCGGCGGATCCCGCTTCGGGGTGGGCGTCCAGTGCGGCGGTTAGTTCCCGCAGCCACGCGGGGGAGGCGGTGGCGTCGTCGTTGATAACGGCAATGTACTCGGCCGGGGCTTCGCGGGCAGCCAAATTCACGGCGGAGCCGAAGCCGACGTTCGAGCCCGGGTGGAGGATCGAGACATTGGCGCGCGAGGATTCCCGTGGCCAGGTGGCGTCCACGAGTCCGCTGCCGCTGTTGTCAACGATCACAATTCGAAAGTCCCGGAACAATTGCCGCTGCAGGCTTTCGACACATTCCCACAACGCCGGCCCGGCGGAAAGTGTAGGAATAACGACGGTGACCCGTGACGGCTGCAATTCCGTATTGTACGCCGGGCGGATGCCTCCAGGGTTGCGCTACTTTAGATTCTTACTTGTATGCCGCTCACTGCCCGAGGTTTTGCCTTCGATGTTCTGGACGCCGTGGAACATGGCGGATTCGCCGATGACCTGTTGCGCGCCAAATCGTTGGAGCCGCAGGAGGCCAATTTGGCCAACGAACTGGTGTTCGGCGTGCTGCGCCACCGGGGGCAGTTGGACTATCTCATTGGTCACTATTCCGGGAAGACGGGGAAGCTGGATAAGGAAGTCCGTAATGCGCTTCGGCTGGGCATTTACCAGATTCGTTACCTGGATCGCATTCCGCCCCACGCCGCGGTTTCCACGAGCGTCGATCTGGTGAAGCGCGCCCGCAAAGCCTCCGCGGTGGGATTCGTTAACGCGGTGCTACGAAAGGTGAATCGGGACCCGGTGGCGTATCCCAACGACGCTGTGGCCCTGGCGATGCCCGAGTGGCTGCTGGCGAAGTGGGAGTCGCAGTTCGGCGCGGCGGCGGCGCGCGCAGCGGCGCTGTACTTTCTGAATAAGCCGTCGGCGCATGTCCGCGGGGAACGACAGATGGATATCGGCGCGCAGCAGATCGTGCCCTTGTTGCGGCTCGAACCGCACCACCGGTTTTTGGACCTCTGCGCGGCGCCGGGGAACAAGACCCTGCAGGCGGCGGAGTGCGGCGTGCACCCGGTGGCGTGTGACCGGTCGCG
>CAMATG010000850.1 GCA_945860645.1 Candidatus Sulfopaludibacter sp. SbA3
GGCCATGTTCACCAAGTGCATCGTCGTCGTCGACGAAGATGTCGACGTCCAGAACTACAGCGAAGTCGCCTGGAAGGCGCTCAACAACATCGACCCCCAGCGCGACATCGAGTTCGCCATGGGCCCCATCGATTCCCTCGACCACTCCAGCCGCATGGCCAACTGGGGCTCGAAGTTCGGCATCGACGCGACAAAAAAGTGGAAGGAGGAGGGCTTCACGCGCCCCTGGCCGGATGTCATCACCATGCCGGCCGACGTCAAGTCGCGCGTCGACGCTCTCTGGAAGAAAGCGGGCCTCTAAGTGTTCCGGGCCAACGCGGCCGAAACCTTGGCGCTGGCCGCCGGCGGGCTCTGGCTCGCCGGCTGGGCGCATGGCCGCGTTGGTCTCTTCGATCGCTGGAACATCCCCCGGCCGGTAACCGGGGGCCTTTTGCTGGCCGCGTGCGTTTCGCTGCTGCGCGCGGCAGGGGTCGAATGTGAGTTCGATACGCTCCTGCGCGACCTCTTCACGCTCGCCTTTTTCACCACCATCGGCCTGCGCGCCAGCGTCGGCCTGCTCCGCCGCGATAGCGGCACGGTGCTCGTCTGTCTGGCGCTTGCCCTCGCAGGAGCCGAATTGCAAAATGCCGTGGGCATTCTCTCTGCCAAGGCTCTCGGCCTCAATCCGCTCCTCGGCATCATCGCCGGGTCAACGACGCTCGCCGGTGGCCCGGCCACGGCGCTCGCTTTCGGCAAAACGTTCGAGGACATGGGCGTCGCCGACGCGCAGACCGTGGGCGTGGCCTCGGCCGTCTTCGGCATCCTCGCCGCCGGGCTACTGGGCGGCGCCGTCGGCGGCTGGCTCATCCGGCGGCACGGCCTGGTCGCCCGGGGCGGGGCAGTGGCTGCGGCCGTCGCGGCCCAGCGCGGGGAGTGGCTGTTTACGCTCGCCGCCATCGCCGCTGCCATGGGGCTCGGCTCGGTTGTCAGCCGCGGCATCGCCGCCGCCGGCGTCACGTTACCGGGCTACATCGGAGCTATGATCGTGGCGGCCGCCATCCGCTTCTGGGATGACCGCGGGCGCGCGCGTTTGGATGAAATGGTGCTCGCCAAAGTCGGCGAACTCAGCCTCGGCCTGTTCATTTCCATGGCGCTGTTGACGTTGAAGCTCTGGGTCCTCGCCGCCCTCGCCGTGCCATTGGTGGTCATCTTGACCCTCCAAGTCGTCGTCACCACGCTATTCGCCGTCTTCATCGCCTACCGCTGGCTGGGCAGGGACTACGAAGGTGCCGTTGCCACCGCCGGCTGGACCGGCTTCATGCTCGGCACCACGGCCAATGCTGTGGCCTCCATGGCCGCCTTGGAGGGCCGCCATGGCTCCGCCCCGCGCGCCCGCCTCGCCGTTCCCGTCGTCGGCGCCTTCCTCATCGACTTCACAAATTCATTTGTAATCCTCTCAGGCGCTGACTTCGTGCGACGGTTTTTGTTATAATCAGAGGGTCGTTGATTGTGGTGCCTATAGCTCAGTTGGTAGAGCGCCGGATTGTGGTTCCGGATGTCACGGGTTCAAGCCCCGTTAGGCACCCCAACCCACCCCAATAGCGAGTTTCAGACCCTGCCCCTGGCGGGGTTTTTCATTGAATCTTCAGGATTTGCGGCGTATGCTTGATTAAGCGGCTGTAATCCATGTATCCAGCGATTACAGACGAACCTTTCGTGGCCGGTGTTCACGAAGCGAGGGGTTTATGAAGAGACCACTATTAGCAGGTTTGCTGCTTGCCGTTTGCTCCGTCACTGCCACGGCGAAATCGATCCCCGGCGATGCCCGGCGTGGGTCGGAACTGATTCGGAGTCTGGGCTGCATCGGATGCCATAAGATGGGTGCCGATGGCGGCTCCACGGCGCCCGATCTCGGTCGCGCCCGCGGCCGCAACCATACGCCGTCGTCCATGGCGAGCGCTATGTGGAATCACGCGCCCTCCATGTGGGCCAGCATGGATTTGAAGGGGGCCAAGCCGCCTTCGGTTACCGAAGACCAGGCCGGCGATCTCTTTGCCTATTTCCAATCCATCCGCTATTTCGATAAACCCGGCGACGCCGCCCGTGGCGCCCGCGTCTTCACCGCTAGCCATTGCGCCGAGTGCCACGCCCGTTCGACGCCCGTAGCGGGCGGCGGACCCGCCATCTCCAATTGGAAAGCCGCCGGTTCGCCCTTGGTCTTCGCCCAGCAGATGTGGAATCACGCGCCCCAAATGCAGGCCGCCATGTCGGCCCGGAAAATCAAATGGGTCCGCCTCACCGGCGACGAATTGACGGACCTGTTGGTCTACGTCCAAAGCCTGCCGGAGACCCGTGGCCTCATTCGCGAATTCACTCTGACCTCGCGCGGCCTCGGCGAATCGCTCTTCAAGGAAAAGGGCTGCTTCAACTGTCACCAGGGCAAGATGGCGTTGGATAAGCGGATGGCGTCGGCCACGGTAACGGATTTCTCCGTCGCCATGTGGAACCACGCCCCGCTCATGGCCGCCCATTCCATGAAGAACGGCCAGTCGCTGCCCCGCCTGGAAGCCCAGGAGATGCAGGAGATCGTCTCCTACCTGTGGGACACCACGGTCTTCGCCGAACAGGGCAACGCCGGCCGCGGCGAAAAAGCGTTTGCAAAGAAGCAGTGCACGACGTGCCACAACCAATCGGGGGGCGGCGCGCCGGACTTGAAGCAGTGGCTCTCCAACCGGACAGACCCTTTGCGCCCGTTCTCCATCATCTCGGTACTGTGGCAACACGGCCCGCAGATGTTGCAGGGCATGAAGGCGAAGCAGGTGCCGTGGCCGCTGTTCACCCAACCGGAGATGACGGACCTCATCGCCTACCTGAACAGCCTGCGTCCTAAGGCCGCCCCGCGCGCTGAATAGTTAGAAACTCCGCATATAAAATCTTTCAGTAGTGTCCGGCTAGAAGTCCCATAGATTCAGTTGTTTGGCTGGGTCGTGTAGATGGGTTTGGGAGTTGGCTTCCTGAAGCGCCTGTAAAATGGACATTTTCTCGAATGGAGTGATGCTGAGGAT
>CAMATG010000851.1 GCA_945860645.1 Candidatus Sulfopaludibacter sp. SbA3
TGTTTACCGCCGAAATATGGATTCGCGGCGCGGCCTGATCCCGGTACCGAATCGCGTTATCGATCAATGTGTGGAACACGTGGTCGAGCATCGACTCTCCAGCCATCAACGTCGGCAGTAGGTCCGTCGTAATCTTCGCCCCGCTCTGCGCAATGACACCCTGCAGCGCTTCCAGCGTCCGCCCCACCACCTCGTTGCAGTCAACCGATGTAAGCCGAATGGCGCCTTGATCGGTCACCGCCCGGTAGGCCGCCAGCGCCTGCAGCATCCGTTCCACCTGCGACGCCCCGGCAACCGAATCGGCAATATAGCTCTCTCCCACCTCGCCGGCCTTCCCATGGCATTCCTCTGCCACCTTGCGCGTCAGCCGCACCACCGCTCGCAGCGGCTCCATGAGGTCTTGCGTGATGGCGGTGCCGAGGTCCCTAAGTTCCACGTTTGCCGCCTCCAACGCCTCCGCCGTCCGCCTTCGCTCGGTGAAGTCGATGAACGAGCCCACCGCCCCACGGGGCTTTCCCGTCTCATCAAACAACGGCACCGCATTGCCCAGCCAACACCGGCAAACCCCATCGTCAAACTGCACCTCAAACTCGTAGTCGCGCACACTCTGCCCCGTGCGCGCGGCCCGTTGCATCGGCAACTCGTCCACCGGGAGTTCCCGCCCATCTTTCATCTCGTGCCAGTGCCGCGCCGCCGCCGGCCCCCCTGCCGACCGCGAGATGTTTCCCGTGCTAGCCATTCGCAAAAGCTCGTATGCCGCCCGGTTCCCTCGAATGTTCAGACACTCCACGTCGTTCGCAATGAAAACCCCAACAGGCACCGCGTCCAGCACGGCGGCAATCTCCGAATACCGCTTCTGGTCGCTCAGGTCCGTCACAATCACGCAACGGCACTCCGCTCCACTCAACACCATGTTCTGGATCGACAGATAGACAGGGCGCTTCTCCCCGCCGGCCGTGACCAGCTGCACTTCCGCCTGGCGTTTCCCCGAACTCCCAAGAAGGGCCGAAATCAACACCCGGTCCGCGGCAGCTATGGATTCAGCCAGCTGGGACCCGATCACTCTCGCCAACGGCCGTTGCACCATCGCCGCGAACCGCATGTTGGAAAACAGAATCAGCCCCTCGCTCGTTACCGTCAACGCCCCCTCCCCCATCTCCTCCACCATCACCCGGTACGACTCATCGGCCCCCTTCAGCGTGTACACTCGATCCCCGTCCGGCCCCGCCGCGATGATCGCGTCCACCTCTCCGTCCCGCAGCGCGCGTAACGTCTCCTCCGCTTCCGCAAGTCGCTCCTCCAACTCGCGGATCCGCGCCATAGGAGCCTTTTTCCTCTCAGGCATTGCGCACCCGTGCCAGTTGCCGTCGCGGGATTCCCAATCCCGTCAGAACACGTTCCGTGTCGCTCAAGTCCCCGATCATTCTTCGGAGCGGCAACGGAAACTCTTTGATCAGCGTTGGCGTCACCACAATCTGTTCCGGCTTCGCCTGCTCGGGATGTTGGTAGATATCGATCACTTCCAGGTCATACTGCCCTGGCAGATTCGCCTCGCAGAGTGCGTGCAGGTTCTGTATCGCCCGGAGGCACCGCGGCGTTGTCCCAGTGATAAAGAGTCGCAGCAAATAGCGCCCGCCAGCCGTTGCCGGTGCGCATAGCGCCGCTTCGAAGGCCGTAGTACTGTCGATGAACTTCGGAGATTTCATGGTTTCAACGGAGTACTTCGGGGCTGCAGGTCCAGTCCCACCAGCACCCGTTCCGTGTTCGATAGATCACCGATAATCTTGCGTACCGGTTCCGGCAGCTTGCGCACCAGCGTCGGTAGCGCAATAATCTGGTCCCCCGCGGCCAGTTGTGGGTTCTGCAGCAAATCGATGATCTCGATGTGGTACTCACCCGCCAGATGCTCCTCGCAAATCCGCTTCAGATTCGCGAACGCCTGTAGCGATTTCGCCGTCTGCCCGGCGACGTAGAGCCGCAATTCCCAATTCGACCGTCGAGCCGGATCCGCCGGATTCTTTTTGGGTGGCATCCTATTTGCCCTTCCCCGCCGCCGCGGCCGGTCTTCGCTTTTCTTTCTGCGTGCTGCTGTTGCCAAACCGGCTGGTAACCATCTCGCCCCGATCCTGCTCCCACTTCATCACCTTCAACTTCTCCTGCGCGATCAACTGCTCTGACTCCTGCACCTCCGTCTCCAGGTCCAGTTGCAACGCCGCGATCTGTGCGTCCAACGCTCGCCGTTTCCGACGCAACAACAGCTGCTTCCGTTCGATCTCCTGCCTTCCAAGCAGCGCCGCCGATTCGTCCTTTGCCTCTTGCGTCACCCGCGCCGATCCCGTCAGCATCCCCGCCTCTCCCAGATACACCTCCCGCAATTCCACCCCGTGGCTGGTCAACAGGAACTCCCGAATCTGATTGGAATGCGCTACACCCCGTGCCTTCAAAATGTAGATCCCCCGGTTCCGCTCCCCGCCGCTCTCGATATCACGCAACAGCAGCCACGCGTCCACCAACGAGGAAATTTCGACTTCCGTCTGGTCCTGGATCGCCGTTCCGCTCGTCAATGTCGTCAAAATCGCCGTGATCTGCCGCTCTTTCAGAAAATCGATCATCCGCAATAGAATGCTTCGCGTCTCATAGGCAGTCCCGGCATGCAGCAACCCCGTCACCGGGTCCACCACCACCAGGCTCGGGGCAAACTCCTGAATTACCTTGTGAATCTTCACCAGATGCATCTCCAGGCCATACGTCGTCGGTCGTACCGAATGGAAATGCAGCAGCCCCTTGTCCACCCACCGCTGCAGATCAATGCCAATCGACCGCATGTTCCGGACAATCTGGTCCGCCGGCTCTTCAAACGAGAAGAACACACACTTCTCGCCCCGCCCGCACGCCGCATCCACAAAGTGCGTCGTCAGGCTCGTTTTTCCGGTCCCTGACGTCCCCGACACCAGAATGCTGTTCCCCCGGAAATACCCCTTCCCGCCAAACATCTCGTCCAGCGCCGGAACACCCGTCGATACCCGCTC
>CAMATG010000852.1 GCA_945860645.1 Candidatus Sulfopaludibacter sp. SbA3
ATTTTCATCCTCAGGGGTGTCCGCGCCCGGGCGGCCTATAGGGTTGACAACCAAATCCAATAGGCGCCAACACCAGGGCTAGCCCCAAAAGCCGACCAGCCAAGAACCAGGCTTGCCCCAAAAGCCGACCAAGAGAAAACCGGGCTTGCCCCCCGAAGCCCGCAGGGCGAAGGGGGGTGGGCCTAACAGTTGGTCCGATCCCAGCCGCGCCCGGCCGGTCGATTGGGATCGACAATCGAACGAATAAAGCCCGCCCGGGGCCCACAACAAAGCCCAGGCTGCCCGCGCCAAAAACCACAAAAAATAGCCACCAGTGCTACCCTAAAGGATTCGCATGGATTTTCTCGCCGGTATGAACCCGCAGCAAGCGCAAGCCGTCGCGCACACCGAAGGCCCGCTGCTAATCCTCGCCGGCGCCGGCTCCGGGAAAACCCGTGTGATCACCCATCGCATCGGCCATCTCATTAAAAACAAAGGCGTCTACCCCGGCTCCATCCTGGCCGTCACCTTTACCAACAAAGCCTCCAAGGAAATGCGCGACCGCGTCGCCCGCCTCCTCCAGGAGTCGGACTTCAACCGCCTCCCGCGCCTGTCCACCTTCCACTCCTTCTGCGTCCGCACCCTCCGCCGCGATGGCTTGCGCCTCGCCGACATCCGCCCCAACTTCACAACCACCTTCAACATCTACGACGACGACGACCAGCTCTCGCTCATGAAGGGCATCTACAAGCAGCTCGGCCTGGACGAGAAGTTCATGCAGTTCCGCGCCGCCATGAGCCGCATCTCCACCGCCAAATCGGCCAAAGAGACCCCGGCCGACTTCTACAAACAGACGTCGGACCCGCGCATGTCCCGCCTCGCCGTCATCTACGAGCAGTACGAAGCCCGCCTCCAACAAGCCAACGCCCTCGACTTCGACGACCTCCTCCTCGAAACCGTCCGCCTCTTCGCCTACGACGTCGAACTCCGCCAGCGCTACAACGAAGCCCTCGCCTACGTCATGATCGACGAGTACCAGGACACCAACCGCACCCAGTACGAGTTGATGCGCCTGCTCACCGCCAAACACGGCAATGTCGCCGTCGTCGGTGACGAAGACCAGTCCATCTACAGCTGGCGCGGCGCCGATATCCGCAACATCCTCGACTTCGAGAACGACTACCCCAACGCCACCGTCATCCGCCTCGAACAGAACTACCGCTCGACGAAAAACATCCTCGAAGCTGCCGGCGCCGTCGTCGAGAACAACACCCAGCGCAAAGGAAAGAAGCTCTGGACCGCCTCCGATGGCGGCGATCGCGTCACGGTCTTTGAAGCCCTCGACGGCGAAAACGAGGCCCTCTACATCGCCGACCAGATCAACAAAGCCCTCGGCGCTAACCCCCACGACAAGGCCGCCGTCCTCTACCGGACGAACTTCCAATCCCGCCAGATTGAAGAGGCGCTCCGCCGCTACGGCCGCCCCTACATCGTCGTCGGCGGCTTCAGCTTCTACCAGCGCGCCGAGGTCAAGGACCTTCTCTCCTACCTCAAAGCCATCCAGGCCCCCGACGACTCCGTCGCCCTCCTCCGCATCATCAACGTCCCCGCCCGCGGCATCGGCAAAACCACCCTCGACCAGATCGAGCAGTTCGCCAACACCGAGAAGATGCCCGTCTTCAAGGCCATGGAGCACATGATCTCCAACCGCCAGCTCGGTGCCCGCGCCGAAAGCGCATTGAAGGCCTTCCGCGAAATCATGTACAGCCTCCGGGCAGTCGCCGAACGCGGCGACATCGGCGAAACGCTCCGTGAAATCGCCGAAAAGTCCGGCTACATGGCCATGCTCAAAGGCGACCCGTCCCCCGACGCCGAAACGCGCCTCGAAAACATCCAGGAACTTCTCAACGCCGCCGCCGAGTCCGCCGAACGCGGCGAGACCATCGCCGACTTCCTCGATCACGCAGCCCTCGTCGCCGATAGCGACCAGCTCGATAGCGAAGCCCGCATCAGCCTGCTCACCATCCACAACAGCAAGGGCCTGGAGTTCCCCCTTGTCTACATCGCCGGCATGGAGGAAGGCCTCTTCCCCCACCAGCGATCGCTCGTCGACGAGAATGCCATGGAAGAGGAACGCCGCCTCTGCTACGTCGCCATGACGCGCGCCGAATCGAAGCTCACCATCAGCTGGGCCCGCTTCCGCCGCCGCTTCGGCGGGGGCCCGTCAGAGCCGACAAATCCCTCTCGCTTCCTCAAGGAAATCCCCGCGAAGCTGGTCGAACACAAAGGCGCCAAGTCCCGCTACAACACCGAAGACGAGGATGAAGACTCCTCCGCCCTCGCCCTGTTCGGAGAACGCTTCGAAGTCCGCGAATCCGTCAAGAAGAACCTCTACACCGGCAAGACCTACAACTCGGTCGAAAACGTCCAGGGCTTCTTCCAACAGCGCGGCATCAACGTGCCCGCCCCGCCCCGCGCGCAAGTCCCCCCTGCGCCGCCATCCGCGCCTACGCGACCCTTTGCTACGCCGCCGCCCCCCGCGGCGGTCAGACCGCCGGCCCCGCCGGTCCCGCAGGCTCCCCGCCCGCAACAGCAACAACAGCTCTTCGGCGCACCCCAATCGCAACCGGTGCGCCCTCCTGGCTCGCTCGCCTACGGCGGGCCGAACAAACAACAACCCGTGAAGCGCCCAGGCTCCCAACACGTCGGATCCATCGTGCAACACCCAAAATATGGCCGTGGTACCGTCCTTCGTCAAGAAGGAGACGGCGAGGATGCTAAACTCACAGTTAGCTTTCCCGGCTATGGCTTGAAAAAACTAATAGCCAAATTGGCAGGACTGAAACTTTAAGAATGAATACGACCAACGTTACCGACAAAGCAGAACGCAAAGAGCTGAAGCGCAAAGCGCGCGCGGAAGCACCGCCCATTGGCAAACGCGCCGAAGGCGTCGCCCGCGGCGACAACAAGAAGAAGGTGAAGAAGATTAGCAAGGGCCAGACCCGCAAACGCTAGTTTCCTTTTTCCGCACATAGCGATACCCGGGG
>CAMATG010000853.1 GCA_945860645.1 Candidatus Sulfopaludibacter sp. SbA3
ACCAATAACCTCGATTGACAGCCCCCTCCTGATTGTGATTCGATACCCCGACACTGCCACGTTGGCGGAAATCGAACGGATCCCATTCATGTCAAAATTCCCCCGCGGCCTCGCTGCCGCTTTTCTGTCCGTAGCCGCGCTTCTCGCCCAGACCACCGGAACCGGTACCCTCGTCGGAACCATCTCCGATACCACCGGCGCCGTCGTCGCCGGAGCCAAGGTCACGGTGGTCAACGCCGCCACCGCCTTCACTTCCGAAGTGCCCACCAACACCGAAGGCGCCTATTACATCCCCTATCTCTCGCCCGCCACCTACAGGATTACCGTCGAATCCCCCGGATTCAAAAAGTACGTCCGCGAAGGCGTCATCATCCGCACCGGTGAAGTCCCCCGTATCGACATTCAAATGGAAGTCGGCGGCGTCACCGAAACCGTGCAGGTCACCGGCGGCGTCCCCCTCCTCGATACCGAAACCTCCGCCTCCGGCCTCGTCCTCTCCGGCGACACCCTCGTCGCCATTCCCGTCAGCCAGAAACGTCCCGTCCGCATGATGTACTACTACCCCGGCACCAACTCGGTCAACGGCTACCACGTCCTCGGCCAGCGCTCCCGCGCCATCGGGTATCAGGTCGACGGCGTCAACGGTAAGGAACCCGGCATCGGCAACATCGGCGGCCCCAACGAACAGGTCTCCCCCACCCAGGACGCCTTTGAAGAAGTGAAAATTCACACCACCGGTATGCCCGCCGAATACGGCCACTCCGCCGGCGGCCTCATGTCCATGGTCATGAAGTCCGGCACCAACAACCTCCACGTCGTCGCCGAAAACCGCCACATCAACAAGAGCATGATCCACCGCAACTACCTCGAACAGTTGCCCCGCACCAACCCTTTCTCCTACAACGAATCCACCGGCCTCGTCAGTGGCGTCGTCAAAATCCCGAAAATCTACAACGGCAAGGACAAGACCTTCTTCCTCGTCGGCGTCGCCCGCCATGCCGAAGTCGCCGGCACCTCCTCGGCCCGTACCACCGTCCCCACCAACGAAATGCTCAACGGCGATTTCTCCTTCGGTGGCATGACCAACCCCCGCCCCCTCCCCATCTACAGCCCCTTCTCCACCCGGCAAAACGCCGCCGGCACCTGGGAGCGCGATCCCTTCCCCGGTAACATCATCCCCAAATCCCTCTTCGATCCCGCCGTCCAGAACTTCCTTGCCAAGGGCCCCTTCACCGCCCCCAACCAGCCCGGTATCCCCTCGGCCACCGGCCCCACGGAAAACCTGGTCGTCAACCAGCCGAAGGAGATCTACCGCACCCGCTTCGACATCAAACTCGACCACCAGTTCACCTCCAACCACAAGGCCTACGGCCGCTACTCCCAGTCCGTCCACCGCGCCTGGAAAGGGGACCACCAGGCCCAATTCGGCTGGCGCGATATCGACCCCAACGCCCAGCCCCAACCCGTCGACCATATCAACATCGTCTTCTCCGACATGCTGATCATCAGCCCCACCATCAGCAACGAGTTCCGCGTCGGCTTCAACCGCCGCGTGCTGAAAGAAACCGCCATCACCAAGGACGGCGACTGGGCCAAGCAGCTCGGCATCCCCAACGTCTCCGGTGCCACCTTCCCCTTCTTCAACATCGGCTTCGGCTTCGCCGCCCTCCCCAGCTACCAGAACATCGGCGAAGACATCACCCTGCAGAACAACCTCACCAAGGTCACCGGCAAACATACCTTTAAGGTTGGCTATGAGCTGATGCGCACCCGTTACAACGCCACCGCCAGCGACCTCCCCGGCGGCACCTACAACTTCGGCGCCACCAACAATCCCTTCACCCCCAACACCGGCAACACCGTTGCCTCCTTCCTCCTCGGCACCGTCACCAGCGCCACCTACACCTCGGCCTTCGCCAGTTGGCTGCCCCGCTGGTGGTCCCACCAGGCTTACTTCCAGGACGACTGGAAGCCCATGCGTGGCCTCACTCTGAACCTTGGCGTCCGCTACTCCTATGAAACGCCGTTCCAAACCAAGTACGGCCAGCAGTCGCAATTCGACCCCACCGCCCGCGATCCCATCACTGGCCGCGCCGGCGCCATCCTCCACGCCCCCGGCCCGCTCGCGAAAAAGGATCTCAATAACTTCGCGCCCCGCGTCGGCCTGGCCTGGAACTTCCGGCCCAAGTTCGTCTTCCGCGCCTCCTTCGGCATGGTCCACCAGGACGTCTTCGCCACCGAACGTAACAGCATGTTCCAGGAATACCTCGCCACCGCCAATGTCCAGGCGCCGGTCGGTGATCCTCGCCACGTCTTCCGCCTCTCGCAGGGCCCGCCCGCCTTCAAGTACGACGTCCAGCCGGACGGCTCGGTGCCCTTCGTCGGTACCAATTACGCAGGCCGGGCTGCCCACCGCTGGGATCCCAACATGCGGCTCCCTTACGTCATGAGCTGGTCCGGCGGCATCCAGTATGCCTTCCGCCAGAACTGGATGATGGAGCTCCAATACCAGGGCCAGTCCGGTGTCGGCCTCGTCAACAACTGGAACGTCAACGTCCTGCCGTTGAATGTTTCCACGGATCCGGCGCAGCTCAATCAGATCTTTACCGCGCAGCAGAACTACCTTCCGTTTACCAACTTCGGAAGCGTCAACATGTACTCCAATTACGGACACAACTCCTACCATGGCGGGACCGTCCGCGTGGAAAAACGCATGTCCGCCGGCCTCACCTTCAACAGCTTCTACACCTGGTCGAAGACGCTCACCGAAGCCGAAGCGGAAACCGGCGACAACGGCATCACGTTCTACAATCGCCGCTTGGAAAAAGCGCGCGCAAGCTACGACGTGCGCCACCGCTTCGTCACCGTCATGTCCTATGAACTCCCCTTCGGCAAAGGGCGCCGTTGGATGAACGGCGGCGGCGCGAGCAATCTCGCCTTCGGCGGCTGGCAGCTCACCTGGACCCAAACCCTCCAGTCCGGCCCCCCCTTCAACGTCTCCTTCGCCGGCAGC
>CAMATG010000854.1 GCA_945860645.1 Candidatus Sulfopaludibacter sp. SbA3
CCTGACGGTGCGGCGGGAGATACGGGTGGGCGAACGGTACTCGTTTCATGTGTCGGCGCAGGCATTCAATGCGTTTAACCAACAGAACTTTTCGAACCCGTCGCGCAACGAGGGAGCGAATTTGACGAGCGCGAATTTTGGCGTGGCGAACCGGACGCAGACAGGCGGGATTGGCGGCGGCGGATCCGCGTTCCGGTCCGGCGGGCCACGGAGCTTGCAGCTCTCGGTGCGGATGCAGTTTTAGGGAGAGATCCATGCGATACATTCTTTGCTGTTTCCTGATGATGGGCGCGGGCGCGCAGACGTTTGAGGTGCGGGCGGTGATCGGTGGCGGACAACGAGGGGACGGAGGTCCGGCGGCGGAGGCGCTGTTGGACGGGCCGTGGGGATTGGCGGAGGACGCGGACGGAAATCTTTACGTCGCGGAATCGAACAAAGGGGTGATACGCCGAATCCGGGTGGACGGAACGATTGAGCGATTTGCGGGGACGGGACTGTTGCAGGACGGGGAGGAGGGACGAACGGCGTTGGAGACCCATCTGATTCGGCCGACTGCTCTGCTGGCGACACCGGACGGGGGGTTGCTGCTGGCTGACATGGGTGCGTGCCGCATCCGGAAGATAGAGGCAAATGGGGTGGTGAGAAATGTCGCCGGGACGGGGCGTTGCGCCGGAGCGACGGGGGGCTTTCCCGGGTTTGGCGGGGGCGGGGGCGGCCGGGACCGCCTGGCGCTGGAGACGGAGGTATCGAGCGTGGGAGCGATGGCGCTGGACCCCCAAGGACTGTTGGTGTTTTCTGACGTCACGGGGAACCGGGTGCGCCGAATTGGAGCAGACGGGTACTTGCGGACAATTGTGGGAACCGGCGCCGCAGGATTTGGCGGGGACGATGGCGCGGCGATTTCGGCGACACTGCAAGCCCCGGACGGGCTGGCCTATGACGGCGACGGAAACCTTTACATCGCCGATGGGTACAACTGCCGGATCCGCCGGGTGGACGTGGACACGGCCGTATCGACGATTGCGGGTACGACGCGGTGCTCCACATCGGGGCTTGTGTTTCCGTTGAGCGGCGTGACGAAATTGAACCTGGGCATCGTGTCGGGGCTGGCTTGGGATGCGGAGGGGCGGGCGCTGGTGGTGGCAATACCCGGCCAGATGCGAGTGGCGCGGGTGGAGGTCGACGCGGCGACGATCGGGCCGTTGGCGGGGACCGGGCGGATGGGGCCTGAGGATGAAAATGTGAATAAGCCGACGGCGGTATTCTGGTCGGCGCGTTGGGGCGTGGTGTTTACTTCGTCGAACGCGTTCCGAGTTTGGCAGGTGAAGGATGGAACGACCCGGATTCTGGCGGGGCGATGGCCGCAACTGGAATCGTACGCGGATGCAGCCTCGACACCACTACTCGATCCCCGCGGAATATGCCGGATGGGAAACGGAGACCTGGTTGTCGCCGATGGGGCGTCGGAGCGAATCCTGATGTTGCGGGAACCGGACGCGGTGACGGCGGTGGCGGGGCGACGGTACCCGACGGGTTACACGTCGGTGGATGGAACGGAGGCGTTGGCGGGATCGATGTCGGGTTTGAACCGCGTGGGATGCGCGCCGGATGGAACCCAGTATTTTCTGGATTCGTCCCGGGTGCGCGCGGTGGGGGCGGACGGAAAGTTCCGCTCGGTATGGACTGGATTGAGCGCGCCTGCCGGAATTGCCGTGGATGAGGCGGGGCGGATCTTTGTCAGTGAAACCGAAGCGCACCAGATACGGCGGATTGACTTTTACGCGGGAACGTCGACGGTGATTGCGGGGAAGGGGACGGTGGGTTTTAGTGGTGATGGCGGGGCGGCGACATCGGCGCAACTGGACACGCCGACGGAGATTGCGCTGGACCGGCGGGGGAATGTGTACTTTTTTGACAAGGGGAACCGGCGAGTGAGGCGTATTGGAATCGATGGTGTAATCCGGACGGTGGCGGGATCGAGACGGGAGTTCGGATACGACGATATTTCGGGTCGAACGGCGACGGATATCGGGTTGGGCACAGTGAACGGTTTGGCGGTGGATCCAGCGGGCAACCTGTTTCTGGCCGAATCGACGCGGGTGACGCGGGTGGATACGAATGGGAAGATTCGGGTGATTTGGGGCTTCATGGGGGAGGACGACAACGGGGCTGGGACGTATCGATTGGGACCGATCCGGGGAGCGGACGCTGTGGCGTGGACGCCGGAAGGGCCGGTGATTTCGATGCGGCAGGAGGGGCGGATTGTGCGGTTGGTGCCGGAGAAATGATTTGGTTTAGCGGATTTCGAGGGAGCGGATGGCGGCGCCGAGGTCGCGTTGGTCGGCGCCGACGCGGATGGTGGGGGTGGCGGTGAGAGTGATGGTGCCCTTGGTTTGGCGGGGCGTGGGGAGGGGGAATTGAAGAGTGAAGTCTTTCGGGCATGCGGGGACGACTTGGGCGCCGAGTGATTGTGTGTCCCAGGTGGAGGAGAGGCGGAGGTTGGTTTGGCCTTGGAGGCAGGAGCCGGTTACTTGCAGGTAGGCACCGGGGCCTTCTATGACGGCCGTTGCGCGGGCCGGCATCCAGCGGAAGCCGACCTCTGGGGCGTGCCATTCGGGCCCCAGATAGTTGGCGAAGACAGTTAGACCCAATTCGATTCGTCGCGGGGCCGCGCCGGCGTAGGTATCTGTTTTCCGGAACAGATGCCGGTTGTCAAAACGATAGACCTCTGTCCGGCCGGGCAGGAAGATACCGGTGTAGTCCCGCCCACGAAACAGCTCCGAGTACGCTGTGAGCTTTGCGGCTGTTTCCGGTGTCAACTTCGTTTGCGGCGCGCCGACGAGGGCGAAGGGATTATCGTAGACGCCGGACCAGAAGAGGCCGTCGCCGATGCCGTCGAGCAGGATGGCCTTGCCGGGGTGGAGCTTCTGGGCCTGGCCGACGCCGAGGACGAGTGCTTGCATGTCCAGGCCCTTGTCGACTTGCGCCTGCGCGGCGCGCCACGCGGCGGGAA
>CAMATG010000855.1 GCA_945860645.1 Candidatus Sulfopaludibacter sp. SbA3
CTCCTCTTCACCGATATCCGCAACCAGCGAATCCACAAATGGGAGAACGGCAAGCTCTCCACAATCCGAGAAAACAGCAACAAAGCCAACGGCCTCACCTTCGATCACCAGGGCCGCCTCCTCACCGCCGAAGGCGGCGGCCGAGTCACCCGAACCGAGAAGAACGGCGCCATCACCGTCCTGGCCGAAAAGGGACTCCAAGGCCCCAACGACATCGTGTATGCCATCGACGGCAGCATCTATTTCACCGATCTCCCGGCCGGCAAAGTCTACCAAATCACCCGCCAGGGCCAAGTGCGCGTAGTCGCCGAAACCGCCGGCCCCAACGGCTTAGCCTTGTCTCCAAACCAACAGCACCTCTACATAGCCGACTACCGCACCGGCCCCGTGAAGGTCCACGAAATCGAACCCGACGGCCGCCTGAAACCCGGCAAGCCCTTCGCCCCGCTAACGGTCGACGGCCTCAAGACCGACGAGTCCGGCAACGTCTGGATGGCCGCCCCCGAAGGCATCACGGTGCACACCGCAAAGGGCGAGCCACTAGGAACAATCAAAACCCCCGAGCGCCCCACGAATCTGGCCCTCAGCGGCGCCACCCTGTACATCACAACCCCAACATCCGTCCACCAAATCCAAACCAAAGTCTTCGGCACCCGCACCTTCTAACCCCGTCTCTCATCCGCAATATATTGGTGTCAGACACCTCATTTTTTTCCCTGGAACGTACTACGGATAAGTCCTACCGGCTATACCGCAAAATCCGCCCCAGCCTCGCCGCCACGCCCGCCGCCTCCGTCCCTGGGCGCAGGAAAAATGCCGAAATGGACAGAAAAAGCAACGGCTAAAGAATAGATGGAAAGTGCGTCATAACTGATGTTCCCGAGGACAACGCGTTCCACTCCCGCTCGAATTCGGCAAAAAATGTAATGTTTTTCGGGGTGGCGCCCAAATATGCAGACAAACTGATATATTAGCCCCTACGTGTTGGCGGCTAACCGGTTAGAGAATCGGCCCGCCACAAGCAACGAGGCCAACGCCTCTTCGGATTTTGGTGTCCGAAAAGACAATTCAGGGAAAGCAGGAAGCTTCATGTTGAGGGTCCGTCTAACAACATTGCTCATACTCGCGGCGACGTTATTACCCGTCTCCGCCCAGACTTCAAAAGCACTCGTCACCGGTACGGTGACCGATGGCACCGGCTCCGCTATCGTCGGCGCCAAAATTACCATCACTGACACGGCGCGCAACCAGGACTACAAGACCGAATCAAACGCCGCCGGCGTCTACCGCATCATCGAGCTAACGCCCAGCACCTACCGCGTCTCCGCCGAAGCCCCTGGCTTCCGCACCTACGTCCTCGACGCCCTCCCGCTCAACACCCAGCAAAACGCCACCGTTAACATCAAACTCGACGTCGGCGCCGTCTCCGAAAAGGTCCAGGTCACCGCCACCGGCGCCCTCCTCGAAACCTCCAGCGCCACGTTGAGCACCGTCGTCGAAAACAGAAAAATCGTCGAACTCCCGCTCAACAACCGCAACATCTACTCCCTCCTCAAACTCGTCCCCGGCATCACGCCCTCCACCCCCAATAACCCCGAAAGCGACTTCTTCACCTCCACCATTCGCTTCTCCATCAACGGTGGCAAAGAGTCCCAGAACGACATCCAGTTGGACGGCGTCACCGCCATGGTCCAGTCCGACATCCAGGGCATTTATGGCGCTTCCGCCATCCCCTCTGTCGAAGGCATCCAGGAGTTCCGCGTCCAAACCAACTCCTACACCGCCGAGTACGGCCGCTCCGGCGGCGGTCAGGTCACCATGTTGACCAAGTCCGGCACCAACCAGTTCCACGGCTCCGCCTTCGAGTTCCTGCGCAACTCCGCCATGGACTCCAAGAACTTCTTCCTCAATCGCAACAACGGCCGCAAGGCGTCCCTCCAGCAGCACCAGTACGGCGTCTCCATGGGCGGCCCCGTCATCAAGGACAAGACCTTCTTCTTCGCACTCTACGAAAAGAAGCTCGTCAAATCCGGTAGCTTCGCCACCTTCACCGTTCCCACCGCCGCCGAACTCGGCGGCGACTTCTCCAACACCCGCAACGCCAACGGCACCGTCCGTCCCATCTTCGATCCCTTCACCACACGCGTGAACCCCGACGATCCCAGCAAATTCATCCGCACGCCCTTCGCCGGCAACCGGGTTCCCTCAGCAATGATGGACCCCGTCGCCCTCAACGTGCTCAAGCTCTACCCCGCCCAGAATCAGGTCGGCTTCGCCAATACCAACGCCAACAACCTGGCCATCCAGAAGGTGCCCCAGTCCCCGACCGACCGCGTCGACTTCAAGGTCGATCACAACTTCAGTCAGAACCGCCGCACCTTCGTGCGCTACAACCGCTTCAAACAAGCCACCGCCGCCGCCGACTTCTGGGATAACGGCGCCGCCCCCTCCGATGGCATCATGTACTGGGGTTCCCACAACGCAGCCGTCGATTACACCGAAACCATCGGCACCGGCACCGTCCTCAACATCCGCGGTGGCCTCAGCCTCTTCGATGCCTGGCGCCCCGCCTTTACCTACGGCTACGACGTCACCAAACTCGGCTTCCCCCAGTCCCTGCAAGACGTCACCCTCAAGACCGGTGCCCCCCGCATCCCCCGCTTCGACATCCAGGACTTCAACTCCGTCGGACCCAATAACGGTTCCACCTACCAGAGCAACAACGTCTCCTACACCCTGGTCGGTAACGTCTCCAAAATCTCCGGGAAACACAGCATGAAGTTCGGTGCCGAATGGCGCACCTTCGGCCTCGGCTTCGCCCAGTTCGGCAGCTCCCCCGGCAACTTCTCCTTCACCCGTGGTATGACCCAGGGTCCCGACCCCCGTGTCGCCGGCAACGGCATCGGCCTCGCCTCCTTCCTCCTCGGAACTGGCACCAGTGGCGCCGCCACCCACCGCATCAAACCCGCCGACTTGAGCCGTTACTACGCCATCTATGCGCAGGACGAATA
>CAMATG010000856.1 GCA_945860645.1 Candidatus Sulfopaludibacter sp. SbA3
ACTCCCCCCGAAATCCAGTCCCTCTACCGCAAGTCCAACCCCCTCCCCGACGGCGCCACCCTCTACATGCGCCCCGCCCCCAACGTCGCCAACCTCGGCGTCGTCGGCGGTGTCGCCGCCGTCTCCTCCACCCTCCACTCCCTCGGCGCCCAATATCAGATCCTCCCGGAACGCTCCGCCCCCCTCGCCAGCTTCCGCAACCGCAACGTCATCGTCTTTGGCGATCCCATCAACTCCTTCGCCGCCGCCCACCTCCTCAGCCGCGGTCGCCTTACCGTCGTCCAGGACCCCGCCACCAACCGCCTCGTCATCCGCGACCGCCAGAAACCCGCCTCCGATCCGCCGGCCTTCTCTCGCCGCGAAGGCCGCCCCGGCGAACCCGCCCAGGTCTACGGTCTCCTCACCGTCCTTCCCTCCGATGGCGCCCCCGGCGAGCAACGCCGTACCCTCATCGTCTCCGGCGTCTCCCAGGTCGGCACCCAGGGCGCCATGGAGTTCTTCTCCTCTCCCGAACGCCTCCAGGACCTCAAAAACCGCTTCCGCCAGGACGGCCTCCCCGGTTTTCCCAGCGCCTATCAACTCGTCGTCCGCTGCACCGCCGAGGACAGCCTCCCCCTCTCCTGCGGCTATGCCGCCCACTATGTGCTTGAAAAATAGGGCGGTCCTCGCCTTCTCGTGGGTGCCGTATCAGAACTCCCTCGTGCAACAGCACCTCTCTCCGGGGACATACGTGCCGGAGGGAGCTCGAGCGACCGGAGGCCGTGTCTCCCCAAAACCCGCTCTCGCCCGCAAACGCACCTTGCAAATAGTCAGCAACCGATCTGGTACGTTGCAACAACCGTTGCGACACCCTCGGGCCACTGTCCAACCCCCGCCCCGGCCTGCTATCAATGAAAGTACGCCATGACTCGTAGAGCCTTCCTCGCCGCCGCCGCTGCCTCCGCCTGGGCCCAGGCACCCGCCAAAAAACCCAACATCGTCTTCATCCTCGCCGACGACCTCGGAATCAACGGCCTTAGCTGCTATGGCGCCGACCAACTCCGCACCCCCAACATCGACCGCCTCGCCGCCACCGGCACCCGTTACACCAACGCCTATACCGCCCCCCTCTGCGGGCCCTCCCGTGCTCTCATTCTTACCGGCCGCTACGCCTTCCGCACCGGCGCCACCAACCAGGACGCCACCGGGCTCATGAAGCCCGAAGTGGAAACCATGACGCCCAAGATCCTGAAACAGGCCGGCTACGCCTCCGCCATGGTCGGCAAATGGGGCCAACTCCCGCTAGGCCCCGCCGAATTCGGCTTTGACGAGCATTTGAAATTCGCCGGCAGCGGTATCTACTGGAACACCCAGGACAAAGGCAAAAAGTATATCCGCAACGGCGAAACCGTCAAACTCGCCGACAAAGAGTATCTCCCCGACGTGATGCACCGCTACCTCACCGACTTCATCACCCGCCACAAGGACCGCCCCTTCTTCGCCTACTATTCCCTCTCCCACGTTCACGCTGAAATCCTCCCCACGCCCGACAGCGCCCCCGATACGAAGGACTACTACCCCGACAACATCCGCTACATGGATAAACTCGTCGGCCAGCTGGTGGCCGAACTCGATCGCCTCAAACTCCGCGAAAACACCCTCCTCGTATTCGTCGGCGACAACGGCACCGGCGGCCACTATGCCGCCTCCTCCACCATCGGCGGCAAACGCATCTCCGGCGAAAAGGGCTCCATGCTCGAAGGCGGCGCCAACGTCCCATTGATCGTCAATTGGCCCGGCAAAACGCCCGCCGGCAAGGTCACCGCCGACCTCATCGATTCCACCGATTTCCTGCCCACCTTTGCCGATCTCGCAGGCGCGACGCTCCCCCCAAAAACCGTCATCGACGGCCGCACCTTCGCCCCGCAGATCCAGGGCAAAAAGGGCCAGCCCCGCGAATGGATCTTCATCCAACTCGCCCGCATGTGGTACGTCCGCGACGCCAAGTACAAGCTCGACCAGAACGGCCAGCTCTTCGATATGTCCAAGGCGCCCTTCGAAGAGATCCCTCTTCCCACCACCGCCGCCGCCCCGGCCCGCGCCCGCCTCCAGGCCGCGCTCGCCAAGCTCAACCCCGCCGGCGGCATCCTTGACACTGGCGACGGCACCGGCCGCCACGCCGGCCGCGATGCCAACAAGAAAAAGAAAAAACAGCGCTGATCCCCGACCCGGACTGACCTCGCCCAGTGGCGTCTCCACCGAACCGCCACCGTCAGGCGCGGGAGTTCCGGCTTCGACCCCAACAAGCATTCAACAGCAGGCAGCGGGACGAAGGGCAGCTCGGCGAAGTGCACCATGGAAGAGTTGGTAAAACTCGTTCCCGTATCCGCGCTCCGGCTGTACCACCACAGGTCGCTGCCCTAATGGCCGAGAGAGTAGGTGCCGGCGTCGTTGCAGCTCCAGACATCGGAAAGGTCAGGGTTTTGGCTGGAAATAGCGACAGTCCATGCCAAAACGGCCGCACAGCGCGGTGTGACAGACATAGAGTTTGCGCGAAGTGGATAACACCCGCCTGCCGTCCTGGATACAAATCCGGCCTTGCCGTCGACACCCTGTTCGGCGACAGCTTTCGCCGGCCCGCGGAGAGCCTTTAGCGCTTCGGGTCGCAGGTCATGTTGTAAAAGTTGCCGCCGTTGAGGTTCATTCCAATCTTCGGCCCCTGCAACAGCTTCGCGTGATACTCCGCAAACGGGCCGCTCTCAAACACAATCTTCCTCGACGGTTCTACGCGGTATTTGCCGCTCTTTCCACCTCGCTCGTAACTGCCAGGAGCGGGTATCTTCATCGAACCCGCCGCCTGTGTACCGACATAGCACAGATCACTAGTGTCCGGTAAAGTACTTTATGGAAATCGATAAGTAGATTCCTGTCAATCAGATAGGGGGTTTTGGAGCCGGGAACGATTTCAACGCCAAGCGGCCAGAAATCGTGCTCCCCGCCACCCTGGGGCATCCTTGGAGAATGGGG
>CAMATG010000857.1 GCA_945860645.1 Candidatus Sulfopaludibacter sp. SbA3
CCGCAAGCCGAAAAGCCAACCTGGGACCCGCTCATAGCCAAGATCGGCAACTCCCTCCGCCCCGCCTCCGGCCAATAGCCACCGTACGATTGGGTGCCGCAATGGAAGTTCAAAACCGCCACCAAACCAGCCCGGCCATCACCGAATCAACCACGGCTTCGGCTCCACCTTAGGAATGCAGAGCGGCAAACACGCCAGCTGATCATTCCAATCCGATGCGTCCGACACCAGCCAGATAAGCAAACGCGCTTCGAATGCCACGCAGACCGCCTTGCTCTGCGTACGGCAGTCTGCACGTCAAATGGGTCTACGCGGTCCCGTCTGGCGCAGCCGGTGAGACATCGAGGCCAACGTCGAACGCCGCAAACTTCGGAAGTGATCCATCGGCACGCCATCCCAGCCGCGGGTCGCGTTTAGAATCCGCCATCAGTGCTGTTCGAACTCGCACCGATCGCCGATGAATCCTTCACCGAATCCGACCGAGAAGCCGTTCGCGACGCCGACGAGTAGTAACAACCCGCCGATCCCTTGCAGGATAAACGCCCTCGCTGCTACAGTTGCTAACAGCTTGATCCAGCTGGCGACAATCGACGCGCGCGTGCAAGGAGAACCCGGCAAGGTATTCAGCACCGGGCCACAGGTTGCCATGGGGGTGGACGGTAAAACGTACTTCATTAAAGGAGCAAACAGCGCCACCGCGTTTGCCGAGGTGGCCGGATGCCGCCTGGCATCCATGGCGGGCTTGATGGCTCCGCCCGCCCATATCGGGCAGTTTGGCGATGAACTCTACGCGGCGGTTGAGTCGGTTCCCGGCGCACAACGAACCATTGAACCTTGGCTGAACAACAGGCAGCGGATCAGAAACCGATCCCACCTGTATGACGTGGTCGCGGTCGACACATGGCTGGTCAACGACGACCGCAACATGGGGAATCTTGTCGGCGGGAACCCCAGCACGGGCAACATCGACGTTTTCATGATCGATTTTGAAAAATCGAGGACGCTGCACCCGAATCCCTTCATGGGTTCGGTTGAGGTGGCGTTCAACCGCCTGTGGCCCACGGCGGACTTGGGGCGCCTGCTCCGCCACGGGCGCCCGGACAGGTGTCCCGCTGAGATTGTCGCCAAAATCAGAGGATTCTCGTACCAGCAGCTCGATGAACTGCTCCAGGAAATCGCAAACGACATTCCCTTGGTGACTTGGAACACGGCCTCCGCCGAAGTACTCCACCGAAGGGCGCAAGAATTGGATAGGCTTGTGAGTGCAGTATGGCAGGCGTCATGAAATCACAAATGGGTCAATACTGGCTGTTGTACTACCAGCCCGTCCCGGAATCCGGGGAGCGAATCGCGGCTGGGCTGATTCTCCTCGAACCAGGCCGCCGTCCAAAGATCAAGTACGACGCCAGCTTCAAAAAAGTCCGTAGCGTCTTCCCATCAACGGACGTCGAGACGCTTGCCTTCACCTTGCAGTGCGTTTCCGAGCAGTTGGAACGCGCCGACGCTATCGACTCGACTTTACAGTCTTTGGGGCCACAACTGGTGACCTCAGCGGCCCGCAGCATCGTAAGCCCAATCTCGACTGCTGTTCTGGATCGCCTCACCGAGCGCTACCTGCTGCCGGAGAAAAAGAAACGGGCAAGCCGGACCAAGCCGGACGTTGTATCAAAACAGCTCGAATCGTTTGTTCGCTCCAGTATCCCTCCATCACTGCAATTCCATACAAATGTCAGCGCCAAGGACATTCTCGGAACCGCTGTCTCCGGCGCAAAACGAATTGCTCTCGCCGTTCCGTTGAACGGACAGTGGGCTCTGATCGATGGAGTGGACCTCAACCAGTTGACGCCCAAAGAGGCCGAAGAGCGGGCACATACGATTGCGAACACGTATTGGAGCTATCACCGGGCCGCGACGCAAACAGGTGTTTCGGTCAAACGCGTCGGCATCGTCTTAAACGGCAACTCTCATCTGGCGCCGGAGACGTTAGAGGCCCACGACTACGCCCTACACCGGTTCCAGGCCGATTCAGATCTCGCCATCGACGCCGCGCAACCAGACAGCGGTGCTGCGCTGAACGCTCTGCTCGTCAGCATGGGTAAGCCGTAAAGACAAGTTCACCCTGCGCGAACAGCGCAACCAAACGCAGTGAGACCATCGCAATTCGCTGGCTGCATGCGGGTGCCCGCGCGCACGATCACTGGCTCGTCAGCGCATAAACCATATTCCCAACAAACTGTTTGAACGAATCGTTCTGTACAAACTCCTTGTACATCTGCGTATCATCCTTCAACAGCAACTGCATCACCTTCGCCAACGCCTGGTCATGCGCCATACGCGCCGTGTGCGGCGTATTCTCCTTGGCATTCTGGTACGCCACATCGGCCGCCACCTTCGGCGCAATATCGTCCCGAATCCGCTTGATCACCCGGTCCGCGTCCCCAAACTGCGTCCCGAACTGCTCATTAAACGCCTGCAAAATATTACTCAGCCGGTCCATCTCCGGCTCGCCCTTCCGCCCCCCGGCGTCAGTGGGAACCGGCGCGATCTCGGCGTCCTTATCCTCCAGCACAATCTTCTGCACGGCCTTCTTCTCGACACGGTAACTATCCATGTCGATGGCTTCCAGGATGCCCTTGGCCAAGTCCTCCTCCAGCGGCGCCGGCAACTTCGGAATGAGCAGATTCAGGAAGATCGATAACTTCTCCCACTCCGCGTTGCTGTAAGGAATGATGGAGGATAAAAAGCTATAGGTACGGCAGAAGACCTTGGCCTTGCCCTTGAAGTCCACCTGGCTGTCCTCATCCAGATGCTCCAGGTAGACGGCGACACAGACATCCAAAATGGGGTCGAGCTTCTCCCGCCCGGCATCGCTCAGGAAGGCACCCACGAAGGAGTGCACCTGCTCGGGCGAATAAACCTGCGCGGCATCCAGCGCGGCCTTCAGGTCGTGCAGTTTATTGGGGTCAGTCTCCTCGGCCAGCAGCGTCGTCCTGTAGTAGT